>JBBRIK010000246.1:0-7140 GCA_038221045.1 Gemmatales bacterium | reverse complement strand
GTCCGCTAAGCCGCAAGCGGCAAGAAGGGACTCCCCGTCTTATCTCAGACATATCCTCGCAACAAGCGAATCAGCCAGTCCGTACCCGCGACGAGCGCCAGCAGAATCAGCAGATACGAACGATTCCACAAATCGACGGTCACCCGCTCGGTGACGGCCGCCGGTCCCCCTGCACTGGCCGGCCACGTCGCCGAATCCTCCGGGTCGATGACCTTCCCTCCCGTCGCGGCTGCGATGCGCGCGAGGTTGGCGTGATCCACGGGCGTGCCATCTCGCTCGGGCCGCGATTCGACCACATCAAGGACTGCCGATCCCTCCGCAGCCATGCGACCCGAAGAGACGACGGACGCATTCAGGCGATAGGCGCCTGCCGTCCCTGTCTCGAATTCCGCGATGTGAGCGTTCGGAGCGGAAGCATCGGCCGTGAAGCTCAGAGGCAGCGTTCGGCCATCGGGCAGACTGACCACGCCGCGAACCGACGCCTGCGGCAGCGACACGGCTGACTCGACCTCGGCGCGGACGACCACTCGTTGACCGGCTTCGTAACGGCTGCGGTGCGGCTGGAGCCAAAGGTTGACGGTGCCTCCGCCTTGCCTCGCCGGTGCCAGCGCCCGGAGCGCTTGCTGCCAGAAGAGGTGATAGGGCGTCGTCTTCTCGTCGGACGCCGTCGTGAGCGTCTGCCACTTCCAGAGCGTGTCGGTCCCCACATACAGCACCCGGCCCCGACCAACGGTATGCTCGGCCATGATGATGAGCGGGCCGGACGTGCTTCCTAACTTCGCCGCTTCGAGGAGAATCGTCGCGGCCGGCTTCTTGCGCAGCGGAGGATAGATCTGATCGAGCGGCGGCAGCGACGCGGCCGGCCCTGCTCCTGGCTGGAGGAAGAAGGGCGAACGCGCTCCCTCGGCGCTGACGCGCACGGCCACCGGCCCCGTCAGTGGCGTGGCGGTCTCGCGGGTGATCTCCACCGGCAGAAGCGAGAGCAGTTCCGGAGTCTCCAGCCACTGAGCGAGGTTTGGGCCGGCCACGACGACCAGCGACTTGCCGTCCTCCATCACCAGCCGCCGCAGCGAGGCGGCGAGGTCGCGCGGCCAGCGGCGCGGATTGACGTCGCCGAGAAACACGGTGTCGAACGGAGCGAGTTGGGCGGGATTGTCGGGAAAGCCGACGAGCTGCGAACGCCGATCCGGGGCGGCGAATTGCATGAACGCTCCGCCTCCACGCGACAGAAGAGCGGTGAAGCGGAAGCTCGGGTCCTCCTCCAGCACACGGCGAAGGAACTTGAACTCCCAGCGCCAGGTATCCTCCAACACCAGCACCTCGTGCTTGCCGTCCACAACCTGCACACTCAGCGGGAAGGTGGATTTCTCGACCTGGAAGTCGAAACGCTTCGGGCCGACCTCCGTGGGCCGATGCGCGAGCCGGACGCGCTCCTCGGTCCGTCCCGCACGCAGGACGACCTCGACCGCTTCGAGGGCCTTGCCTCCCTCGCTCAGACGCACGGTCGCCTTGCGGTCGACAAAGGCCGGCTCACTCCGCAGGGTGATGAGGAAGTGCGTCTCCGAACCCAGCAGGACACGACGAGCGCCCTGAACGTCGGCGACGGTCAGTGGAGAGAGCGTGCGATTGACTGGAGGCGATCCGGGGCCGAGTACGTCGATGGCGACGCCGAGTTGCCGGGCGACCTCAGCGATATCGGGTGTGCCGCGGTCGTGACCATCGCTGATGAGCAACACGCGTTCGGGAGTCGTTCCCGCCAGCGCCGAGGAGCGCGAGTAGTTCCACGCCTGCGTCAGACTATCGGCATAGTGCGTTCCTTGTCCGTCGGCGCGGAGGGTAGTCCACTCCCTATCCTCCAGCGGGGTGGCGGCACGATCGAAGGCGAACCAGCGTGGCTCAAAGCGCTGCTCCAACTCTTTCGCCAGGCCGCCGCCGTCGAGGGTTCGCACGACCTCTTCCAGGCGTGTAGTGCCGTCGGATGCGCCGGGCTGGGCCATACTCTCGGACACGTCGAGCAAGACGAGCATTTCCGGCCGGCGCTCGATGGTGCGGGTGTAGGAGGCGACGGGGTGCAGCAACACGAGGGCGAAGAGCAGGACCATCGCGATGCGGAGAAGGGCCAGGACGATGACGGATCGTCGCGGCACTTGCCGGCGCAGGAGGGTGAGGCTGCCGTGAGCCAGCACGCCGAGGAGGGCGGCGGACAGGAGCAGGACCAACCAGAGGGGCAGGACGGGAATCAATTGCAGCGACATGGCGGCGATCATCCGTTAGGAGTGGAGGGACGCGACAGGCCGCGCGGAGCGACGAGGTTCTGCACCAGCTTCGGGTTCGCTCTCGGACAGAGTCGATGGACAAGGTAGGTTTCCGCCAGCAGCACCAGCCCGCCCAGCAGCAGCAGCCAGGGCATCAGGCCGAAGCGGCCCGCGTCGGCGTTCTGGTCCTTGTCGAGGTCGGCGGCGGGGATGACCTCGAAGTCTGCCCGTTCCCACCAGCGACGCAACGTCGCGGTATCCATCGGGGCCAGGACGCTGTCGGCCCGGCTTGCCTGCACCACGATCGGGATACTCGTTTTCCCTCTCTCGACATGGTAGACGCCCATCTCCGCCGTCTCGAAGCTCAACAGCCCTCGGCCCGCACTCACCTCGCGGAGGGCGGGTTGCAGCCGGGCGTTTCCGGGCGTCGTCACGGTAATGGCCTCATCGCGCTTCCAGCCGGACAGAGGCAGAGTCACCACCTCGCCCACGGAAAAGTTGCGGCGCGGACCCGCTCCCGAGAGATGAGTCAAGAGACGGTCGATGAACGGCACGAAACTCTTGCGGTTCGTCAGGTTGCTCCAGCGGTCGCCCGAACCGGTGTTGAGGATCATCACCCGGCCCGCTCCCAGGGCGCGCTCGATCAGGGCCGGCGCTCCATCGTCGATGCGAGCGAGGATGATGGAACTGTCGGGAAGCTCGCCGGTGAAATCGTACCAGCGCTGGAAGTGCATCCCGCGCAGGTCGCCGACGATCGGATCGTTCAGGCCGGCCAGCAGCGGATGCGACCACTGCACGCTCGTCAGCGGAGCGAACGGGGACTCGCCTCCCGCGGGCCGTACCGGAGCGGGGAGCAAGCCCTCGGCGGGATGGAGGGGCTTGTAGAGGCGCTCGTTGAGGAAGGCCGGCTTGCTCGCGCCGCCGAGGATGACCGCGACCCCTGCTCCACCGCGCACTCGCTCCTCCAGCGCGGCCAGAGAGTCGTCGCTCAGTTCGGGAACGTCGGCGAGGAAGATCACGTCGGCAGCGCGGAAGTCGTTGGGACGGGCCTCGACGGCGGCGACGGGCGACAGACGCAACGGCTGGCCGGCGGCGTCGGCCAGCGCCTCGAAGGCGGTCCGCAGATGGAAGCCGGACGTGAGCGGATCGGAGGCGATGGCCGGCCCCTCGACCAGCAGCACGCGCAGGACACCCTGGGTGTCGAGATTGAGCAGAAACTCGTCGTCAAAGGGGAGGGCGTCGCGCGATTCAAGGTGGAAGCGGAGCAAGCCGCTCTCCAGATTGGCTGACGCCGGCACAGGGAAATCGACCACGCTCGGCCGGCCAGGGGTGAGGATGACTTCCTGCGAACGGGTCGGCATCCCGCCGCCTTCATCGAGGTAGAGAGTGCGCGTCTGGTTGGCATCGCCGACGCAGCCCATTTCGACGCGCAGGACGCGCCGCGCCGGGTTGGCGAATTCGAGCAGCCGGGCGCGGGTGATCCAGGCGTTCTGAGCGCCATTGACGCCGACGTCCACGACGCGAACCTTCACCGGGATCGGCAGGCCATCGAGGAAGGTTTCGGGCGGACCCTGTCGCCAGGTGTGTTGCTGGTTGTCGGTGATGAACCAGACCTCGGCCGTCGTGCCGTCGCGCGGCCGGCCGAGCATGCCGCGAATCACCGGCAGGGCCGAGTCGAGGTCGGTCCCCGTGAGGTTCGCCTCGACCTCGGCGAGAGCGGCCAGACAGTTCTCGGGATCGCGCGATAGCCCCGTCAGCAGGCGCGTGCGCGTTCCGGTCAGCAAGACGGCCGTGCGGTCGCCGGGCTGATGCCGGCGAATCAGATCGGCGGCCAGTTCCTTTGCGCGCTCGATGGGCGGAGCCTGGCCGGAGGCGCGATAGCTCATGCTGTGGCTGACGTCGAGGACGATGAAGCGCTCGCGCACGCCGGACGCGCCGCCGGCCGTCAGCAGGGGCCGGGCGAGAGCCAGCACGAGGAGGGCGAGGAAGGCAGCCCGCAGCAGGAACAGCAGCACCTGATGCCACTGGATTCGCCGGGATAGTTTCTGCGGCGACAGGTGCAGCCAGCGCAGGCTGCTGAAGGGCGTTTGCCGGACGCGGCGCGGCTTGAACAAGTGAATGATGATGGGAATGGCGAGCAGAGCGGCCGTCGCGAGCGCCCAGGGGGCGAGGAGAGTGAGGCTCATACTTGCTCCTCGGCCTGTGTCGGTCGAGGCAGCGCGCACCCCGGACGGAAATCCCACCCAGGGGGGTGTGTGGCGCACGCGCAATGCAACGAAACATCCATCTTCATCATAATGGACAAACGATCATGTAGCAAGGGCGTCTCCTGTTCTTGGGGGAGCGGCATGTAGGCTTCTCTCCTCTTCTCCTTCAGGGAGAGGCGTTGGGGCAGACCCCTGCCGGCTTGTCCGGCAGGTGAAGCAGTTCGACAGCTAATACCCGACAGCAAGGAAGGCTCACGACCCCTGCCGGCTTGTCCGGCAGGTGAAGCAGTTCGTGGGGCTAACCTAGCCAGCGAACTGCTTCACCTGCCGGGCAAGCCGGCAGGGGTCGAAGAACGAAGGACTCCACCGCTGCTAGCCAGCGAACTGCTTCACCTGCCGGACAAGCCGGCAGGGGTCTGTCAACCGGTTAGCTTTCCTCCCGCACAGGGGGCAAATGAGGACGCTTACCCAACGGTTCACCTTCGCGTTCGGGCGCGGCGGGCCAGGTAGGCGGACAGCACCACGTCATAGGATTGCCGGGTGTCGATCGGCACATACTCGATGCCGGCGTCGGTCAGGCCCTTGCGATAGAACTCACCCAGCTCGCGGACTCGTTCGAGGTAGCTGTCGCGGACCGCGGTCGGGTCGATCTCCAGTTCCTCGCCGGTCTCCAGATCGCGGAAGAGGGTCGCTCCCTGGAAGTTGAACTCCGTCTCGGCCGGGTCTTGTACATGGAAGACGAGGACGTCATGGCGATGACTGCGAATCAGCCGGATCGCCTTGAGCGTCTCCTCGGGCGAGTCGATCAGGTCGCTGACGACGACGACGAGGCCGCGGCGCTTGAGGTTGTGCAGCGCGGCGCGCAGGCTGGCCGGCACGTCGGTTGTCCCCTGCGGTGCGTTCCGCACCATGACCGACATGAGCTGGCGCAGGTGCGTCCGCCGGCAGCGCGGCGGCACGAACAGTCCCGGTTTGGTGCCGAACAGCATCAGGCCGACCGCGTCCTGCTGGCGGAGCATGAGGTAAGCGAGACAGGTCGTCAGGAAGCACGAGTAGTCCCACTTCGTCAGCGACGCGGTCCCGAAGGCCATCGACGCCGAGCGGTCGAGCAGGAGATAGCAGCGGAGATTGGTCTCTTCCTCGAAGCGCTTGACGTAGTAGTGATCGGTGCGAGCGAACAGAGCCCAGTCGAGATACTTCAGGTCGTCGCCGGGGACGTACTCGCGATGATCGGCGAACTCGACCGAGAAGCCATGAAAGGGCGACTTGTGCAAGCCATTGAGGAAGCCCTCGACGACGACCTGGGCCAGTAGCGGCGAGAAGCCGACGCGCGCCAGCACGGACGGATCGAGGTAGCGCTGCGGGTCCGGGTTCGAGAGGGCCTGAGTGAGCGTGACGCCATCGCGCTCGAAGACGGCGCGGTGCAGCTTTTGGAACAGGCCGCGCGCTCCCAGGGAGAGACGGTTGAGCCAGGAGGCTGTGCGGGGTAGGCCGTTGGATCGTGGTGTGTCGGCGGCGGGTGGCATGAAAGAAATCCAGAACGCTAGAGTAAGTGGGCAGGTTTGACTGCGGGGTGTCTCTGGCTCACTGTCACCCTATGTCGTCTGTGGGTGTGCAATACTATTAGGAAATCCCTGTATGCCTCCAATACAGCAGTGATCCGCACTCCGGGCACGGGAGCGATGTTGGCTCCGCATCCTCCCCCTCCATCCGAATGCTTTCGGCCAGAGGCACTCGCCGCTCTGTTGATCGCAATTCCGCTGTAACCGCGGCAGTAACGTATCTCTCCGTGGCCAGATCGACTTCAGCCTCGGTTAGTCCGTCCCTATAGTAGAAACACTCATCGTCGGGGATATCCACAACCCGCAGGGCATGTGTTTCACGATCTTGTAGGAGGACGCCAAAACCGAACCAGTGGTGCCACATCCACATAAAATTCGGACCTTCAAAGTTACAGGTCTTGCAGTACGGTTGACCGTGGAACACAACCTCACCCCTCGCATTATCCATTCACGACTTCTTGCGCTCCGGCACTTCTTCAAGCAATCGACGAAGGACCTTGTCGGCCCGAATGCCCTCGGCCTCGGCGGCGAAACTGACTGCGAGACGATGCCGCATCACCGGCAACGCAACATGCCGTACATCATCGCAGGAGACGTTGACGCGACCGCTTAGTGCCGCGTAGGTCTTCGCGCACAGCACCAGCGCCTGGCTCGCTCGCGGTCCCGCGCCCCAGCCGACTTGCTCCTTGATGAACGCCGGCACTCCCTCTTCCTCCGGCCGCGTCGCCCGCACCAGATCGACCGCGTAGCCGGTCACATGCTTCGACACCGGCAGACTGCGGACGAGATGCTGCAACTTCAGCAGCGTGTCCCGGCCGCACAGCGCTTGCACCTCCGGTACGGCGTTGCCGGTCGTCCGTTCGACGATCATCTCTTCCTCGTCGAGCTTCGGATATTTGATGAATGTGTTGAGCAGGAAGCGGTCCTTCTGCGCCTCGGGCAGCGGATAGGTGCCTTCCTGGTCGATGGGGTTCTGCGTTGCCAGCACGAAGAACGGGGCGGTCAGCGGATAGGTCTTGCCGCCCACCGTGACCTCCTTCTCCTGCATCGCTTGCAGAAGGGCGGCCTGCGTCTTGGGCGGCGTGCGGTTGATCTCGTCGGCCAGCAGCACGTTCG
>JBBRIK010000245.1:0-7140 GCA_038221045.1 Gemmatales bacterium | reverse complement strand
GAAGCCGCTCCCTTGCGGTCGCGGCTCGTCAGCGGTTACGGCTCGTCAGCGGTTACGGCTCGTTAGGTTGCGGCTCGTTGGGGAAACATCCCTCAGCGCGAGGCGCGCTGCTTCTCGCGGAGGAACTTCAGGGCCGTGTCCAACTGGCGATCCTTGAACTCGGGCTGCGGCTCCTTGGCCGGCCGGTCGCGGCGAGGAATGATCTCGCTGTTCTTCTGATGCTCCGCCAGGTCCTCACGCTCCTTGCGCGACAACTCCAGAACGTAATCCTTGTCCGGCTTCACACCCCACTCCTCGTCTTCCTTGCCGCCGGTCGAGGACTTGTTCAGGTTCTTGCCGCTGGGCCGCCAGAACGACGCAATCGTCACCTTGATCTGCCCGCCATCGAAATCCTGAATGTTCTGCACGCTGCCCTTGCCGTACGAACGCTCGCCGATGATGACGGCGCGCTGGTGGTCCTGCAAGCACGCCGACACGATCTCGCTCGCCGAGGCGCTGTAGCCGTTGACCAGCACGACCATCTCGAAGGCCGTCTGATCGTAGCCGGCCGCGTGTGCCACCATCAGGTCGCGCTGATCGCGGCGCGGCCTCTTGATCTCGACGATCTGCCGGCCCCTGCCGACGAACAACTCGCTGATCTGGCGCGCGCTGTCCAGCAGCCCGCCTGGATTGAAACGCAGGTCCAGAATCAGGCCCTTCATCCCCTGCTGGCGCAGGTCCTTCACCGTCTCCTTGAGGTCCCGCGCGGTGTTGGGAGCGAAGTTCGACAGGCGGACGTAGCCAACCTTCGCGTCCTTGTCGAGCCAGTGGTCCCAGGCGTCGTTTTCGTTGCGTTTGACGCCGAAGACCGACTCCAACTCGATCAGTTGGCGCTCGATCTCGAATTCCAGAGGCTTCTCCTCCCCCTCGCGCTTGACGGTCAGTTTCACCTTTGTCCGGGCCTTGCCCAGGATCTTCTTGACTGCATCGTTCAGGGATACGTCCTTGGTCTGGATTACCTCCGGCGGGTCGAGCATCTTGCCCTGGCTATCGACCTCGCGCGTGACGGTTGCGATCAAATCGCCGGCCTTCAGTCCAAGCCGATACGACGGGCTGCCCTTGATCGGCGTCACGACCTGGAGCATGTCGGTGGCCGAGTCCTTGCGGATCTGCACCCCGATGCCGGTGAACTCGCCCTTGTAGTCGGCCTTGAAGCGCTCGACCGTTTCGGGATCGATGTAGGTCGTGTACGGATCGAGCTTGGCAAGCGCCCGCTGAAGCGAGACGTCGATGTCCTTGTGCTTGTCGAGGTCCTCGCGCTTGCCCAGCCGGCTGCGCGCTTCCTGCAACAATACCCGCAGGTCTTCGTCTTCCATTTCCTTGATCTTGCCCAGCTTCGCGGCAATGTCGTCGGGGACCTTCTCGTCGATTCGGCGATAGAGTCCGCGAATGGCGTGGCCGACCAGCTCGCCCTTGTTGACTTCCTTGACATATTCCTTGTCGATGATCTGAATGCCCGCGAAGACCTTGCTCGCAAACTTCGCCGCCTCATCGCCGGGAAGACGCATCGATGCCAGCAAGGTGTCCCGCTCGTCCTTCAACCGATTGACCGTTGTCGTGCCGTCGGCAAGCTTCTGATATTCCTTGCGGAGCGAGCGCATGCCCTCGAGTTTCGGCATGCTCTCCAGGAGCCGGCGGCCCTCCTCGCTCAGTTCCTTGCCCAGCTTGTCGGAGAGCTTGTCGTACGCGGCAAGGCGTTCGAGCCGCTTCGGGTTGACCTTGGGATTGAACGTCAGGGGGAAGTGGCTGGCCGACCCGCCGACGATGAAATGCTCGGTCTTGCGGGCGTCGGCCGTCTTGCCGTGCTTGCGCTTCAGTTCGGGAATGTGCTTGTTCAGGTAGACGCTCAGCTCATCGACGGTGATGACGCCGTCAGGTTCGTAGCCTTCCTTGTCGGCCTCGCCTTGCAGGCCGTCGAGGACGGCGCGCGTGAACAGGCCGTGGTCATCGAGATCGATCGAGGGATGCAGGCCGTTGGTGGCCATGAAGATGATGCGGCCCGGCAGCGGATTGTGTTCCTCGCCCTCGTCGTCACCGAGGAACTCCTTGTAGGGCAGGCCGTCGAGGTCGCTCCACTTCGGCTCGGGAATCGATTTCTTGCCGGCGTCGAAGCCCTTGAAGTTGACGTCGAGCAGGACGCAGAGGTGTCGGCTCTTGAGCTTGTCGAACTCCTGGGCGACGTCGGCGGCGGCAACGGCGTTCTTGGCGCGGTCGTCGAGCGTCGAATCGCTGGCAAAGTAGCAGGTGCGGTCGCCGCGTTCGCCGAGCGAGCAGCCCTGGCCGAAGAAGGCGAAGATGACGAGATCGTCGCGCTTGCAGTCGGCGGCCAGCCACTTCATGGCGTCGAGGATGTTCTTGTGGGTGGCCTCGATGCTGTTGCGTTTCTCGTCAGCCTTGCCCAGCAGCAGGCGAATGTTCTTCGCCTCGACGCCCAGATTGTCCTTGCTGGTGAACAGATCGTAAAGCGCCTTGGCGTCGTCCTCGGCCTTGGGACGATCCTTGATTTGCTTGTCGGCGTAGTTGCTGATGCCGATGAGGACGACGTGCGGTTTGGCCTTTCCCTCGTCGGCCCGCAGAGCAGCGGGCATGAGAAGGCAGGCGAGGGTGAGGAGTGCGACCGGCTTCAGCCCGAAGAGTCGCTTCAGCTTGCTCATCAAGTTCGATCCTTTCGCGTGGATGTTCTCTGTCCTCGGCCGTCCTGCCGTCGAGCGAAAGTGGGCAAGGCAGGCAAGGCGGCGGTGTGAACTTCTCCCCCGAGAGATCACACCTCGCCCATGATGACCATTTTGGCGGGTTCGCATCAAGAGGAATACGGCCTCTTCGAGAATTGTACGCTGGAAGCGGGTTGCCGGTGAAGGGGCAATCGCGTAGGCCAGGGTGATTCTGTCGCTTGCGGCGTAGCGGGAGGGAAGAGCGCTACGCCGCAAGCGGCAAGAATCAATTCGTTGCTCAGGGACCGGCTTGCTCTTTCAGGATCTCTTCGATGGCCTCGACAAACTCACTGTCCTCTGCTCGAACTTTGTCGATGAATTGGGCGGCCTTCGCGTTTTTCGGGAATGTCAGAGCATAACGCACGATGGCTCGGCGGATAATGGGGATTTCGATGAGTTCCTTCTGTCCGGAGAGAGCCAGCACGCGATCGAGGACCCTCTCCTCGCGAAAGCCGCGAAAGTCTTCGATGACGAGGTCGGCGATGTCTCGCTGTGCCAGCATCGGCTCCATCGCCTCGATCACCTGAGGACGCTTCAAAACGTCGGGTCGCTTATTTCCGAAGAAGCGCAAGGCCTTCAAAGTCTGGTAGCGAATCCTGAAACCGAGGGCGCGGTGGGACGCCAGTTCGCGCATCCGAGCCAGTCCCTCCTTCGGCCTGAGCAGCGTGTAGCCGATCAGAGCGCCTTCCAATCCCGCCACCCCATCCGGTTTGCATCGATCCGCGATCACTGACTTGAGAAAGTCTGCGTGTTCCTTGTTGCCGCAGTGTCCAAGCAACATGGCGTCGAGGTTGAGGAGCCAAAGCGGAGTATCCGCGTTCTTCAGGCGCGCCGCGATCCTGTCGGCTGGCAGGCGCGGGGCATGAAGACGAATGTCTGCATAGACCATCGCGCTCAACTCGCGGTGCGCATCCTGCACGATATCCATCGTGGGGCTATCGAGATGGCGCTGGAAGAACAGGATCGCATCGCCGGGCTTCTTCGGATCGAGTTTGAGGGCCTCCTTTAGATACTTCGGCAAAGCGTCAGACGTCAGCGGAATCCCCTTGTACGCATCGATACGCCCCTTGTGGATGTCGCAGAAAAGGAGGTACTGGGGAGGCTTCTTGGGATCGGGGACGGGAATGTAACGGGCCAGTTGGATTATCTTGGCATCCTTGAGGGCAGGGTCGGATTTGACGACTGTGAGAATATGCATATCCGTCACGGCGGTCTTTTCGTCGCCTGCGGGGTTGTTCAAGGTCGGATTAGCGAGGGTTCCGTAGAGGATGAACTTCGCGGAGGCCGCTTGCTGGCGAAGTGTCTCGGGGGCAGTAAGAGGGAAGGGACAGGCTCGCGCGAGAAGGCGCAGCGACTCCCTGCCGCCGGACGATTGACTCCTGACGGCGACGGAACCGGACAGGAGCAGCCCAAGAACCACGCATGGAATGAAGCGAGTCATGGAACCCTCCGCGCTTGCGTTTCTCGTCAGACGCCGAACGAACGCCGCAGGATGTCGGGAGCGAGCTTGCCGAAATGATGCTGACGCCCGCTCTTCACGTTGTATAGCACCAACTCCGCGGGACTGAAGAGCATTTTGTCGATCTTGTAGAAATCGCGTCCGGCGCGCTCGAACACCTCCGCGAACGGCGCTCCGTAATCGTGCGAGGACGACGACGGCACCTTCGGCCCGATTTCCGCCAGCACTTCGTCGTCCGCATTCACCCACAGCACGACCCGGCCGCCATAGAGGATCGCGTCATTGGTCCGCCCAATGGCCCCAATCTCATCCGCCGCGACGGGCGGCAGCGGCGCCCAGCCCTGGGCCGACAGCACCTGCGTCAGATCGAAGCCCAGTTCGTGCAGCTTGTGCAGGGCCGTCTCGACCGAGCGCGCGACCACTTGCAGCGTTCCCGCCATGCTCGACGCCGGAGCGACAAGAAGGGCCAACTGCCCCGGCTCCAGGCCGAGCTGCTGGCACAGGGTTGTCACTACCTCGACCGGGGGCAATTTCCGCGATTCGAGAACACCGACGGCGACAGGGGCTTTCTCGCGGCCGGCCAGGTGCTCGAAGAGTGCTTCCTTGCCGTACAGGGCGCGCATGGGGCCGGAACCCATCGCGAAAAACTTGCCGACGCTGACCTGCCAGCCAGCGTACTGCGAGGCCATGCACGCCAGCACCGGCTGATCGCTCCAGACGTGGACGTGTGGGCAGGCGATGCCGCCGACGTCGCCGGGAACGAGGTTGACGGACGCCAGGTCGGCGAGACAAACACGCGCCAGACCGAGGCCCGCTTGCAGGCTGCCCGTCGCCTTGACACCGCAATCTAGGACGCGCGCGCCCCCGGCATCGACCAGTTCGATGCGCAAAGCCATCGAGTGGGAGGCCATCTCGGACGCGACAGCCATCGCGCGTTCATTCAACGTCAACATGACACTCACAAGTTGGGCTCCACGCTGCGCCGCAAGCGGCAACACGCTTCAGCCTACCCGGTGGCGAACACCCTGTCGAGATCGACGGCCATCTGGCGCAGCTGATGCTCGCAGCCTAACGTGTCTCCGCCGCGCGCGAAGAACGTCAGTACGGGACGGCCCGCCTCGATCACCTGACTCGCTTGGGGAATGTCCGCGAAGGCCGGCATCACGTCGAGGGCCGGCGGATTCCGCAGCGTGTCCATCCACGGACCGTCAGCGGGCAACATCAGCCTGCGCGGCGCGAAGTAGATCGCCTTGCCGGCACATTCACTTCTCGAAGGAGGCGGGGGAGCCGGCGCGGCAGGATCGAAGACGCGGCGATGCAGCGCCAGGGCCGTCAAGCCCGTCGCGTACTCCAGCACCTCGATCGACGCGGTGTAACGCGGATTCACCTCGACCGGCCAGGGGACGCCGTCGCGCAGGACGAAATCGACGCCGAACAGGCCGCGCAGTCCGCAGCCCGCCAGCGTCGCGCCAATGGAACTGAGCCTCTGCACCGACTCGGGCGGCAGCAGCCAGGGGCCGACACTGCCGCAGTAGTGGAACGCCTCACTATGCAGCCAATCCGCGCCGACGAGTTGTCTTGTGACGCCGAGAAGCCGGCAACCATTCTCTTCCGCGAGGAACAGGGCGGCCCCGCTCTCGCCCTCGATGTATTCCTGCAAGTAATAACGTGCTCCCTTCGCGGGAAGGTTCTCATCGAGGAAGCGAATGCCCCGTCCGGCGGCGCTGCTGAACGGCTTGACGAGCCAGCGCCGCGAGTCGGAGGGCAAGGCTGTCACGGCACAAACTACGGGACACTCATGGCCGCCCTCGCGCAGAAGGCTTGCGAGCAGTTGAGGGGTACGCACCTGAATAAGGGACGGTACAGCTACGCCCCAGAGTGGCCGGTCAGCCGCGAGGCGATGGATCAATGCGTGATGATTCTCCAGGGCGCCCGTGAACATCCACGGAAAAGCCGGAGCAGTGGAGAGTAGAGAGGCGAATGCCTGCGGATAATCGTCAGACGGGACAACGGCGACCGGACAACGCTGGCGAAGATCGAGATCGCCGAAGAGGTCGGCGCACCACGGCTGCAACCCCGCCCGCAGAGCGGAGAAGGCCGCTGCCCGCACACTGGCGCCGATCAGGATCAACGAAGGATCAGGTAGTGACATTCAGGTCTTTGCCGCTTGCGGCTTTGCACTTCCATGCAAAGCCGCAAGCGGCAGGGCAATCAAAAGCGGAAGATAACGTCGAGGACGACACGGAAGTCGTTGAAGTCCTTCTGCCCCGAGATCGGGAACTCAAACGCGCCGCCGAACTGAATATTGTCGCGGCCACCCAGCTTGTAGCGAGCGCCAAAGGCAATGCTGGCATTGTTCTTGTGATCGAGGTTGGCGGAGCCGAAGTTAAACAGATCGCCCCCCTCGAACGTGAGCGGATTCGCATGGCCGTGATTGATGTAGCGGATCCAGTTCAATTCGATCAGCGGATAGAAGCGATGTTGATAGAGCACGTCGAAGTCAAGGTGCAAGTTGCTGTAGAAGTAGTCCGAACGGTCACTCTCGGTGCTGAAGGCGAAGCCGGTCGTGCTCATGTAGTTGAAGTTGCCCAACTGACGCGGCAGTTGACCAAAGCCCTTGGCGAACGAGAGATACGGGGAGAGCGTCAGGTCGCCGGTGTCCTGGAACACCTTGCGGTCGCCAAGCGGGATCTGAAAAGTCAGACCGACGGCGGCGGCCGCCTTGTGGACCTCGTCGCGGTAGAAGGTGTACTTCGGCCCAATCCAGAGTTCTGAGAACCCGCTCTGGCTGTCGATGAACGTCTTGTCGTCAGGCTGGATAGCCACGCCGCCGAGTTTGTTCATCACGATCGACCATCGTTCCGTCAGCGCCAGCCGGGCCTGAAGCCCGAAGAACTCGACGCTGCCGCCGCGCGCCAGCGGATTGTCGCT
>JBBRIK010000244.1:0-7142 GCA_038221045.1 Gemmatales bacterium | reverse complement strand
TGCACTAAGAAGATATTCTCGCTGACATCGACTCATAAATTGCCAGGATTTGCTAGTTGCCAGTTGCCAGTTGTGAAGAACCACCGTCTCCTCACAACTGGCAACTGACAACTGGCAACTGACAACTGGCAACTGGCAACTGGCAACTGGCAACTGGCAACTGGCAACTTCTGGCAACTGACCACTAAAGATAATGGGAGGCAGAATGGCTGCAAAGCAGATCGCGTTCGACCAGGAAGCCCGTGAGGCAATGCGCCGTGGCATCGCCAAACTCGCGCGCGCCGTCAAGGTCACTCTCGGACCCAAGGGCCGAAACGTCATCCTGCAGAAGTCCTTTGGCTCGCCGACGGTCACCAAGGACGGCGTCACCGTCGCCAAGGAGATCGAGCTGGAGGACAAGTACGAGAACATGGGCGCCCGCATGGTGCGCGAAGTCGCCAGCAAGACGTCCGACGTTGCCGGCGACGGCACCACCACGGCGACCGTTCTCGCCGAGGCCATCTTCAACGAGGGCCTGCGCGCGGTCGTCAGCGGCGCCAACCCCATGCTCATGAAGCGCGGCATCGAAGCGGGAGTCGAGGCCATCGTCGCCAAGCTCCGAAGCATGTCGGTGGACGTCAAGGGCAAGAAGGACCTCGAAAACGTCGCGGCCATCGCCTCGAACAATGACGCCGAGATTGGCCGGATCATCGCCGAGGCGATGAACAAGGTCGGCAAGGACGGCGTCATCACCATCGAAGAATCGAAATCGACGAAGACCGACTACGAGTTCGTCGAGGGCATGCAGTTCGACCGCGGCTACCTGTCGCCGTACTTCGTCACCAATCCCGAGAAGATGGAGTGCGAACTCGACGACGTTCTCATCCTCATCTACGAGAAGAAGATTTCCAGCAACAAGGATCTCGTCCCTGTGCTGGAGCGCGTCTTCGGCCGGGGCGGTCCTGGGAAGCCGCTCCTCATCATCGCGGAAGAAGTCGAGGGTGAGGCGCTGGCGACGCTGGTCGTCAACCGTCTCCAGAACCAGAGCGGCTTCAAGGTGTGCGCCGTCAAGGCGCCCGGCTACGGCGACCGCCGCAAGGCCATGCTTGAGGATCTCGCCACGCTGACAGGCGGCAAGGCCATCTTCGAGGACCTCGGCGTCCAGCTCGAAAACGTGCAGCTCGATCAGCTCGGACGGGCCAAGAAGATCCGCGTCGATAAGGACAACACGACGGTGATCGAGGGCGGCGGCAAGAAGGACGAACTCAAGGCTCGCATCGGTACGATTCAGCGCGAACTCGATAAATCGACCAGCGACTACGACAAGGAAAAGCTGTCGGAGCGCGTGGCGAAGCTGTCGGGCGGCGTGGCCAAGATCAATGTGGGGGCCGCCACCGAGAGTGAGATGAAGGAAAAGAAGATGCGCGTCGAGGATGCGATGCACGCGACTCGCGCGGCGGCTCAGGAAGGCGTGCTGCCGGGCGGCGGCGTGGCTCTGCTGCGGGCAGCAGCTGCGGTGAAGGTGCCGAAGGATGAGACGGGCGACGAGCAGACTGGTTTCAACATCGTCGTCCGAGCGTGCAAGTCACCGATCATCCAGATCGCCAACAACGCCGGCGAGGATGGCACGGTCGTCGCATCGAAGGTGCTGGAGAACGAGTCGCAGAACTATGGGTACGATGCCCGCAACGACAAGTACACCGACCTGGTGAAGGCCGGTATCATCGATCCGACGAAGGTGGTGCGTTCGGCGCTGGAGAATGCGGCCAGCGTTGCGACGCTGCTGCTGACGTCCGACGCCCTCGTGGCCGACATGCCGAAGGAAGAGAAGAAGGCCGGCGGCGGTGGCGGCGGCGACATGTACTGAGAAGGCGAACGGCCGGCGTAAGCCGGCTGGTCCAGAGGCGAACGGCCGGCGTAATGCGGTTGGTGGGTGAGCGACAAATCCACCAGCCGGCTTACGCCGGCCGTTCGCTTTTCAAGGCCACAACCTTTACAATGAGCGTGAGTGCTGTCGCTCGTCCGGGAGGTGCTCCATGACTCGTCGTCCGACAAAAAAGAAGGTAGTTGCCTTCAAGGTCGAGGAGGACCTGGCCGACCTGCTCAACAAACTGCCCAACAAGAGCGCCTTCATCCGCAAGGCGATCGCGGCCCAACTCGGCGTCGCTTGCCCGCTCTGTCTCGGCAAGGGCGTCGTGCCGCGCGGCGTCCACGATCACTTCGCTCCGCTCCTCCGCCAACTCAGCTCGCGCAGTTGCGATGGCTGCGGTCATACTCTGGAACTGCCCGTCGATTCAGCCGAACTGAAAGACGAGGATCGAGCGCGGCTCGAACAGTTCTTCCTCGGCGGCCCTCTCTACTGCGACGGTTGCTTCGACAAGGCGCCGACCTGCAACGATTGCGGCTGGCACGTCGATACGATGCGTTTCGCCGAGCATCATCGCCAGGTGCATCACGACTGATGCCGCCCTCTCTCGCCGAACTCCGGGACGCCTGCGCCGCGCCGCTGCCTCATCCCGATGCGGCGGAAATGGAGTCCCTCGGCCAGCAAACCCTCTCCTGGGTCGTCCAGCATCTCGCCACCCTGCCGGAACAGCCGATCGGAGTGTCCGCCAGCCGCGCCGCGATGGAGGCGCTGCTTCGCCGGCCCCTCGAAGAGACAGGCCGGCCTTTCAGCGACGTCCTCAGCGATTTCGCTGACAAGGTGTCCCCTTACGCCTTCCGCACCAATCATCCGCGCTTCCTCGCCTTCATCCCCGCCGCGCCGACGGTCTACTCGCTGCTGGGGGATTTCCTCTGCGCCGCGACCAACTTCTTCGCCGGCGTCTGGCTCGAAGCCGCCGGTCCGGCTCAGGTCGAGTTGATCGTCCTCGACTGGTTCAAGGAGTTGCTCGGCTTTCCTCCTGAGGCGAGCGGCGTGCTGACCGGTGGCGGCTCTGAGGCAAACCTGACTGCCCTCGTCGCAGCGCGTGAGACGCTGTCGTGGGAGGAACGCAGCCGGGCGGTGCTCTATGTCAGCGAACAGCGGCACTGGTCCACCGACCGGGCCGCTCGCATCATGGGACTGCATCCGACTCAGGTTCGTCCGATTCCTGTCGATGGGGAGTTTCGTCTTTCGCTGGATGCGCTCTCCGGCGCGATTGCCGAGGATCGTCAGGCCGGCCGGCATCCTTGGGCCGTCGTCGTCAATGCCGGCGCGACCAATACGGGGGCAGTCGATTCGCTCGACGCAGTGACAGGGGTATGTCACCGCGAGCGCGTCTGGCTCCACATCGATGCGGCGTATGGCTGGACTGCCGTGCTGACGGAGGAGGGCAGGGCCGAACTGGCAGGCATTGGCCGGGCCGACTCGCTGACGCTGGACCCGCACAAGTGGCTGGCCCAGACCTACGAGGCGGGATGCGTTCTGGTGCGGGACGGCTCGCGTCTGCCGGCCGCGTTCGCCATTCGGCCAGAGTACATGCAGGACGTGGAGCCGGCGGAGGATGAGGTCAACTTTTGCGATCGAGGACTCGCCCTGACGCGACGATTCCGGGCGCTGAAGATCTGGCTGTCGCTGCAAGTGCTGGGCCTCGGCTGGTATCGCCGTCTGGTCGAGCGCTGCTTACTGCTGGCGGAACTGAGCCAGCGCTTACTCGAAGAAGCGGGTTGCTTCGAGGTGTTGCCCCGGCGCTTGAGTATCGTCTGTTTTCGTCACGTCCCCGCCGGCGTGACGGATGATCGTCTCGACGATTGGAACCTGGCGATTGTCGAGCGCGTGCGCAAGACGGGGCGCGTCTTCTTCTCCTCGACGCGCCTCCGAGGCCGGGTCTATCTGCGATTCTGTTTCATCAACTGGAGGACGACGACGGCGGACGTCGAGGAAGCCGTGCGTCTTCTACGTTCTTGACTCTCGGGAATCCCGAACAATACCGTGGTCAGATCCCTGTACTTCCCTCAGGCAGGCCCGCGATCGTTCGTCGCAACCGGGGAACAGCAGTTCCGGGGATTTCCAGCGACACGATCAGCAGGGGTTCGATGAAAGTTGTTGACTCGTCCGTCGGGTTGATGAAGACGATGCGCCGGGCAGCAACCGCGAGGTAATCCGGGTGGGGCACCAGGATGTCGCGTCCATCAGCCAGGCGGAGGCGGAAAGGCTGGAAGGGCACACGATGCATGGCCTCACGGATGGCGTTCGCGTCCACGGTTCATCTCCCGGATGGGATGGTATTCCCAGACAGTGGAGTCATTGAGGATCAGTTTCCGAGCTGCCATGCTGGCTCCTCAGCATCAGATGTTTCCAGCGCTGTCCCGTTCTCCTCCATCTGGAGCGTCGCAACCGGCCTCTGGCAGGATGCGCTGCCACGGAACCACGTTGTCCTCGTCGTTGTGGAACCAACCGAGCAGCGACGACACCAAGCCTGCGAGGTTTGACCCTGGGAAGGCCGTGTCAATCACCATGTCCAGCGGCACACCGTCCACCGTAATGATGAGATGCGGCTCCGAGACGAACTCGCTACAGGACCGAATCGCTTCGATGCGGTTCACAGCTCAACTGTCCTTCTGCAGCCAAACAAGAGCGTTCACATCACACCACCCTACTTACTTCTTTGTCCCCGCCTCCCGCACTTCCGTCAAGATTTTTCTTGCTCTCCTCTTGCACACCCTCATCTCTGTTGCCGAACGGCAAGGATCAGTTGCCGGGCCGGCTGAGTGACCTTCAAGTCCCGGCAAGCCGACATGCCGGCCCGGTCAGCTGCATCCGTTCGTTCGGCAATAACACTCTACGCTGTCCCCGTTTGTCCACCCAGCAATTCCTGCGCCCTCTGCTTCGTCTCGTCTGGGTCACCTGGATCTGGAAACGACCACTAAGGCTTCCTTCCCCGCGCTGCGATGGCCGGGGGCAGCTGCCAGATCAGGGCGGTGGTGTCGGGGCCACCGGTGGCCAAGGTTTTGCCATCGGGGGAGAATGCAGGGCAGGCGGCGACATTATCTCCCGCCCTCTGCGGAATCTGAATCTCGTGAAGCTGTTTCCCAGAAACCACACCCCAGAAGAACACGGTCGCACGGGAGGTAGACCGGTCGTTGCTGCTGTTTCCGCCCGCCAGCGTGCGGCCATCGGGGGAAAACGCCAGGCAGTGAATCCGGTCCCGGACCATCCAGCTCTCAACGGGGAGGGAGATCTTCTGAAGGAGCTTGCCCGTAGACACTTCCCAGAAGTGGATGTTTTCTTCATAAACGCGGGAAAATCCCCCGAATCCTTCGACCTGGTCCGTGAGGACAGCCTGGCTGGCCGTCGCGAGGATTTTGCCGCTCGGGGAAAAGGCCGCACAGTTCGCGTCCACCAGGTTGAGCAGAAACCTGCCCTTGAGCTCCTTTCGTTTCGGCGGTTTCGGCACCGGCAGCTTGAATTCAACCTGGTCTTTCCGGGCAGTCGGGTCCAGCAGAAAGAGAGAGTTGTCTTTCGGATAGAGAATGGTGCCGTGGGGAGCGGCCGTCAGGAAGCCCGGCGGCGCGTCAGCCACGGACTTGCCGGTGGTGAGGTCCCAGATCTTGCCCTCGTGCCAACCGTCGGAAACCAGCAGCCGTCCTTGCGTCAGGAAACCGATTCGCCGGTTAAAGCTGTCAGGGACTTTCAGCACCTCTTCGCCCGTGGCCGTTTTCCAGGCGAAGGTGGCCGACGTGCAACCGGCGGCCAGGGTTTGACCGTCCGGCGACAGAGCCCACGCCAAGACTTGCTCACCGTCGCGGGAATAGGTCCGCAGTTCCTTGCCCGAGGCTGCGTCCCAGCCGATGACGGTGCCGGAGAAGCATCCCGAGAACAGCCGTTTGCCGTCTGGGGAGAAAGCCAGGCGTTTGACGGAGTCTTCATGGCCGCGGGCCGGCTGCTTTTCCTGGCCCGTGGCCGCGTCCCAGAGGCGAATGCGTCGCTGATTGCTGCCTGCGGCGAGGGTGGCACCGTCCGGTGAAAAGGCCACGCAGTTGACGTTGTCGCGTTCCCCCCTTCCCTGGCGGATTTGCAGAAGTTCCTTTCCGGAAGCGACTTCCCAGACGCGGACCATGTTATCCCCACCCGCCGAGGCCAGCTACTTGCCGTCGGGCGAAAAGGTCACGGAGATCACCTGGTGGGTATGGCCTTTCAACGAGCGAATCAACTCGCCGGTGGTCACGTTGCACAGGCGGATGGTCCGGTCATAGCTTCTCGTGGCCAGGATCCCGCCGTCCGGTGAAAAGGCCAGCGTATGGACGGTGCTTTCGTGTCCCCGAAGTTGGCGGAGTTGCTTGCCGGTGGCCGGATCCCAGAGCCAGACGGTTAGGGCGTGGCCGGTGGCCAGAATCTTCCCGTCGGGCGAAAACGCCACCTGGGGAATAAAATTCTTGTCGGCGGAAAAGGTCCGCAACATTTTGCCGGTAGCCGTGTCCCAAAGGCGGAAGACATCGTCAGCGTCGGCCGAAACCAGGCGCGCGCCGTCGGGAGAAAGGGCAACGGCATAGGTTTTCCCTTTGGCGCCCTGGAGCCGGTGAAGCCTTTTTCCCGTGCTGGCTTCCCAGACGTAGACCGCATCCCCGCCGGCGGCAAGCAGTTTCTCGTCGCGCGAGACAGCCAGGCCCCGGACCCAGGCTTCTCCCACCGCCAGCCGCAACAATTCCTTGCCCGACTCGCCGTCCCATAGCCGAACCGTGGCGTCGGCCCCGGCTGAGGCCAGCTTTCCCGAAGCGGTAAAGACCAGCTTAAAGACCGGCCCCGCATGCCGCAGTCGTCCCGACCCAAAACGGACCAGCACCCCGGGCGGCAGCGGATCACCGAAGGCATCCGTGTTTTCTTTCCCGGCGTCGGCTTTGTCGGCCTGGGTCATAGCCGCCTTCAGGGTGGCTTCGGGTTTCAAAGCGGCGGATGCAACTAACCTCAGACCCATCAGCAGCAGACCCGCCATCAGCGTGTACCTAACGGCCATGTGTATCACTCCTTCCAGGAGCAGAAGATAAATAGCAGCCCTGAAAGGATAAACGGAGCCGCAACGAGGACTTGCGCCCTCTGCCGGGTAAACAATCGGTGAACCCATCTCGTTCTCTCGGTTTTGTTTGAGGCCATCCACAGCTTTGTGAGACAGAGGCCGTGGACTGCCGTTGGATTCAGGCACTCTTGGCACGCCGTCGGTAGGGAGAGCCCGGTCGCTGGGCGA
>JBBRIK010000243.1:0-7148 GCA_038221045.1 Gemmatales bacterium | reverse complement strand
CGTCTGCCTGGTATTGAGCCGCCGCCGTCAGATGAGGATCCACGCTCAGCCGCGCCAGACCGGAACTGGCGCGGTATGTGTTGACCAGGTCGATCAGGCGGCTGACTTGTGCCGGAAGTGGCGAGGCGGACGCGAGCCGTGCTGTTGCCAGCGCGTTCACGATCTGCTCCATGTTGCGGATGATGCCGGCAGAAGAGTGCGCCGGCTGGTCGTAGATGCGAGTGAGCGCGTCGTGTCCTGAGCCGCCATCGGCCAGGTCGCTTGCAACATGAGAAATCAGTGCATCGTTGCCAGCGTCCCCATAGAGTTGATTGTGGCCGCGCCGCCGTCGAGCAGGTCATGGCCTTTGCCGCCATGAAGGACATCGTCTCCGGCTTCCCCGTGCAGGCTATCGTTGCCTGCTCCTCCCCAGATCCCATCGTTGCCCTCTCCTCCCCAGACCACCGCAGGGATGGTAAGTGGTTGCTCTCCTGGCTGTCCGCCGCTGTTGAGGTCGATGGTGTCATTACCGGCGAACCCGTGAATGACGATCTTCTTCACGGCCGAGGCGCTGACGTTCGCAGACTTGCCGCCGCCCTCCCGTGCGATGGTGAGGTGTTCGACCGAGATGCGGTTGTTGATCTGCCGGACAAGGATACGGTCGGGCTGATTGGTCCCGTCGATGCGCAGGACGCCACCGGACAGCCTGGCCGTCATCTGAGCGGCGGGAAGCGTGCGATCCTCCAGGCACTCGACGACGGGCTGAAAGGACGGTCTGCGAGCGCCACTCATGGGCGGAATCCTTTCCGGTCGCGGCGTCGTTGCCGCATAGAGTCAGACCAATGGGTAGAAGGACGGGGCCAATGCTTGCGTGAATTTCACGATCCGCCGCGAATGGCGGACCAGCGCCCTCCTACTGTAAGCCCTGCCTCCATGTCAACGGCCAGTGATCGTTCACGAAAGACACGCTTCGTCTCCCCAGTTCGTCTCGGAATACGACTGGCGAGGCAGGCAGCAGAACAGCGTGCCCGGATCGCCCGTCAGTCCCCAACTTCCGGCCGTCGCTGATGGCGCAAACAGGAAGGCGAACCCAGGCATGTGTCGGTATTGATGAAGGGCTGAGTGGGTTGAAAGCAGGAGAGGCTCGCAGGGCGCGCACCCCGGACGGAAATTCGCACCAGGGTGTGTGTGGCGCACGCGCAATGCAACGAAAGCCACTTCAATTATAGCAGAGCCGCGGGCGGCGCTCTGGGGGAACTTTTCCGAGTGTGAACTTTGTGAAAAGAGACACGAATTGCTGTTGACTTTCGGTAGAGGGGTCTGAGAATGACCCGGTTCGAGCCAGGAACGAGACACGGGCAGCCCCGCGGCGCGGAGGCCCATGAGCGACAAACAGCCCGAATCAGGCGACTCGAATTCGCGCGAGACGGGGCGGCTCTTCGCGCTCAGCCAGGTCGGCTTTGAGATGGTCGCCCCCATCGCGCTGGGGCTGTTTCTGGATCACCGGCTGGGCTGGACGCCCTGGGGCGTCGTCGGTGGGGCGGTGCTGGGACTGGTGGGTGGACTCGCCCATCTGCTCTGGATGCTGCGGAAGTTTGAAGAGAGAGATTCCTCCTCGAAGCGGGACGAATCGTGATTGGGCGTTTGTTCGTACTCTATGGCGGAGTGCTGGCTTTCTGGGTGCTGATCGCCCTGCCTGCTCGCGCACTCCTCGAAGACGGAGACGAGTCGGCACGGGTTATCGCCTACTGCGGCACGACCTTGCTGCTGTGCATGATTCCGACGACGCTGACGCTGTGGTGGGGACGACGTGCCCTGGAGCAATCGCCCGATCAGCAACTGGCGGCCGTCATGGGCGGCACCGGCATCCGGCTCTTCGCGGTGCTTGTCGCCGCCTGGGCGCTGTGGAGCAACATCGGTTTCTATCAGCAGAGCAGCTTCTGGAACTGGCTGCTGATCGCGTATCTGTTCACGCTGGCGCTTGAGATCACGTTGTTGTTGATGGGCAGGCCAACCGCCGCGCCCAAACCTTGACGGAGCGAACGGCGCATGGCACACGACCCGAAACTCCACGTCATGGACGCGAACGAATTCGACATCTTCCCGCAGCTGTTCGACAGCCCGATTGTCCTTCATTTGCCCAAGATCGGCGGCGAGTTCCAGATCACCAAGTTCATGGTGCTGGAGTTGATTGCCGCCGGCCTCATCCTCGCCATTTTTATTCCGCTCGCGCGCAGAGCTCGCAGCGGCGCCCTGCCGAAGGGTGCCTGGTGGAACGCCTTTGAGTCGCTGTTGACCTTCATTCGCAACGAGGTCGCCAAGCCCACCCTCGACCCGCCGCCGGGACACGACGCCCATCACGGTCACGGCCACGAGCATCACGATGATAAAGCCCATGCCGCTCATGCGGAGCCACACGCGCCCGCCAGCGGGCTGAGCGAGGCGGACATCTACGTTCCGTTTCTGTGGACCATCTTCCTGTTCGTCCTCTTCTGCAACCTGTTGGGGATGATCCCCTTCATGGGGTCGCCGACGGCCAGCATCTGGGTGACGGGAGCGCTGGCAATCTGCGCCTTCGTCATGATGCACGGGGCGGCGATGGTGAAGGTAGGGCCGGTGCGCTATTTCGCGTCGCAGTGGCCGAAAATCGAGATCGACCTACCCTTCGTCGGCAAGGGGATGTCGTTCGTCCTCAGCCTGATGCTCTTCATCATCGAGATGTTCGGAACGATCATCAAGGCGGGCGTGCTGGCCATTCGACTTTTCGCCAACATGTTCGCCGGCCACATGGTGCTGGCGACGATCCTGTTTTTCATCGTCATCATCGGCGAGTCGGCCAAGCAGTTCACCGGCCTCTGGGCGACGGTGACGGCGGCAAGCGTTCTGGGCGTCGTCGCCCTGAGCCTGCTCGAACTGTTTGTCGCCTTTTTGCAGGCGTATGTGTTCACGTTCTTGACGGCTCTGTTCATGGGAATGTCGCTGCATCCGCAGCATTGAGACCCTCGTAACCATCCCGCTTTCGTTTCTGGATTTATCAGGAGTGCGATTCGATGAAGACCCTGAAACTGTTCGCCGTGGTCCTGGCCGTGGGCTGCCTGCTGGCCACTCCCGCTCTCGTGTTCGCCGGCACAAAGGTCTCCAACACGGTGGATGGCAGGACGGTGGAAAGCGCCGTTCCGGAGTCGGGGAGTTTCGCGGGCTCCGGGCTCGGTGCTGGCCTCGGCGCCGCCTTCGTTATCATCGGCGCTGGATATGGCTTCGGGAAGATCGGCGCGGCAGCCCTGGAGAGCATGGCCCGGCAACCCGAGGCCAAGGGGAGCATTCAGACGGCCATGATTATCATCGCCGCTCTGCTCGAAGGCGCGACGTTCTTCGCCTTGCTGGTCTGCATCCAGCTCGTCAACAAGGCCAGCTTCTGAGGCGACCGGAAGCGAGCGGCGGGTTCATCCCGCCGTCTCGCCGAGGACGCTCGATTGACCACCTGGAGCGAGGACGCAGAGTATGCGCACCTGGTTGCTGATGGCCCTGGCCGCCATCCTGTTGCTGTTCGCGGCCGATCCCTGCTTTGCCGCCCACGAAGGGGGCGGCGGCGGCGAAAAAGGGATGTTCGACCGAGCGCTGGATCTCGGGATCTGGACCTTGCTCGTCTTTTTGATCCTGCTCTTCATCCTCAGCAGGTACGCCTGGAAGCCGATGCTCGAAGGACTCACCAAGCGCGAACACGATATCGCCGCCGCCGTCGAGGAGTCGAAGAAGGCCAGAGAAGAAGCCGCTGCTCTGCGCCAGCAGGTCGCTGACGACCGGCAAAGAGCAAACGACGAAGCGAGAAGCCTGATCGACGAGGCTCGCAAAGCGGCGGAACAACTGGCGGTGGACCGCAAGGTT
Source organism: Gemmatales bacterium (assembly GCA_038221045.1). Taxonomy (GTDB): domain Bacteria; phylum Planctomycetota; class Planctomycetia; order Gemmatales; family Gemmataceae; genus JBBRIK01. Next base: position 3,284 of record JBBRIK010000243.1, on the reverse strand, counting down.
CGCGCCGATGCCGACATCGCTCAGGACCGCGAACGTCTGCGGCGCGAGATCACCGTCGCCAAGGATCAGGCCCTCAAGGAGATGTGGTCGCAGGCGGCCCAGTTGGCCACGGTCGTGGCGTCCAAGATCGTACGCCGTCAACTCAATCCGGACGATCAGCGCGTCCTGGTCGATGAGGCGCTGTCCGAGATGAACGCGGCGATGGATCAGCGGCAGCGCGTCAACGGCACGGGGACCAGCGCATGACAGCCAGCGCCGAAGCCGATCCTGTCAGGCTCCACGTCAGTCCGACCGCGCAGCGCGTGGCTCGGATTTACGCTGAAGCCCTGTATGCCGAGGCGAAGAGTCGCAACGCGCTCGAATCGGTGCTGGGTGAATTGCAAGCACTGCTGGCGGAAGTCTCGTCCGATTCCGTGTTGCGCAGTTTCTTCAGCGGCGGCGTCGGCGGCCGGGACCGGCGTGAGGAAACCTTCAAGAAGGTGCTAACGGGCCAGGTCAGCGACATCGTGCTGCATTTCCTGCTCGTGCTCAACGAACACGAGCGGCTCGAAGTGCTTCGCCCCGTCATTACCGTCTTCGCGACCCTGGTCGAGGAGAGATCGGGCAAAGTCCCCGTCAAGGTGCGGACTGCGGCGCCCCTGCCGGACGATCAGCGCGAACGGCTTATCAACCAGCTTCGCGAGTTGACCAGGCGCGAGCCGGTGCTGGAAGAGAAAATCGACCCCGACTTGCTCGGCGGTCTGGTCGTGCAGGTGGGCGACTGGCGCTACGACGCCAGCGTTCGCCATCAACTGGAACTCATCCGCAATCAACTGATCGAGAGTAGCAGTCATGAGATTCAAGCCGGACGAGATCGTTTCAGTTCTGCGGAAGGAAATTGACCAGTACGGCAAGGAAGTCGGCGTCGATGAGGTCGGCCGCGTCCTTGAAGTGGGCGACGGCATCGCCCGCCTCTACGGACTCTCCGGCGTCATGTCCGGCGAGATGGTGGAGTTCACGCGCACCGGGATTCGCGGCGTGACCTTCAACCTCGAAGAGAACTCGGTTGCCGTCATCATCCTCGGCAGCTACCTCGAAATCATCGAGGGCGATGAAGTCCGCGCGACCGGCGCTCTGCTGTCGGTGCCGGTCGGCGACGCCCTGCTCGGCCGCGTCGTCGATGCGCTCGGCAACCCGCGCGACGGCAAGGGTCCGATCGTCACGCCGCACTCGCGCCTGGTCGAGTTCGTCGCTCCCGGCGTCTCGGATCGCCAGCCGGTCGATACGCCGCTTCAGACGGGCATCAAGGCCATCGACGCCATGACGCCGATTGGCCGAGGGCAGCGCGAGTTGATCATCGGCGACCGCAAGACGGGCAAGACGGCCGTCGCTCTCGACGCGATCATCAATCAGAAGAAAGAGAACGTCGTCTGCGGCTATGTTGCGATCGGCCAGAAGGATGCCACGGTCGCGAAGGTCGTCGAGAACCTGCGCAAGGCGGGCGCGCTCGACTACACCATCGTCGTCGTCGCGTCCGCCGCGGACCCGGCCCCTCTGCAGTATTACGCTCCCTACTCCGGCTGCGCGATGGCCGAGTATTACATGTACGAGGAGGGCCGCGATACCCTCTGCGTCTACGACGATCTCTCGAAACAGGCCGCCGCCTATCGGCAACTGTCGCTGCTGGTCCGCCGTCCTCCCGGACGCGAGGCCTATCCTGGCGACGTCTTCTACGCACATTCGCGTCTTCTGGAACGTTCGGCCAAGGCGGCGAATCGTTATGTCATCATTGAGGGTGGTGCCGACGCGAGCAAGGCGATGGATGACTGGGGCATCAACAACGAGAAGAACGAGAAGCGCCATGCCGGCGAGAAGGGCAAGGTCTATATCGGCGATCCGGGCAAGCACGAGGCCCAAAACGACGCGAAGAAGTACCCTGGGACCAAGGTCGTCAAGACGTGGAACTCCGGCGGCTCGCTGACCGCCTTGCCGCTCATTGAGACGCTCGAAGGCGAGGTGTCGGCCTACATTCCGACGAACGTGATTTCGATCACCGATGGCCAGATTTATCTTCAGCCGGCGCTGTTCTACGCGGGCGTTCGGCCGGCCATCGACGTCGGCATCAGCGTTTCGCGCGTCGGCGGCAAGGCCCAGATTCCGGCCATGAAGGAGATCGCCGGCGGTTTGCGGCTCGACCTGGCGAACTTCCGCGAGTTGGAAGCGTTCGCCCAACTCGGCACGGACGTTGACAAGGCGACGCAGGCCCAGCTCGACCGCGGCTATCGCATGGTCGAGCTGCTGAAACAGCCGCAGTTCAAGCCGATGGACGTGATCGATCAGGTGCTGATGATCTTCGCCGGCACCAAGGGCTATCTCGACAAAGTGCCGCTGAAGCAGGTGTTCGCCTGGCAGGATCAGTTCCTCGCCTTCATGCGCGATCAGCGTTCAGTTGTCCGCAACGAGGTGGTGACGAGCCGGACACTCGCGCCCAAGAAGGAAACAGCAGGCCGGCGCAGGGCGTTCAACGAGGGCCTGACGCTCCTGAAAGCAGGCAAGTATGCCGAGGGGCAGAAGAGCTTCGAGCAGTGCGGCGGCGCTTACAAGGCGGACGCCGAAGCGATGATCGAGGTGTGCAAAAAGAAGCAGGCGGGCGAGCCGGTGCAGGTGCCGGCAATCGAGCCGAAGCCGGAGACATTCGAGGACCGGCTGATGGCGGCGATTGTCGCGTTCCAGGGACAGTTCAAGGCGTGAGTCAGGAGGATTCCAATGAACCTCGACATGAACCCGACGACGACTCAACTCCGCGAGTTGCTTGCGGCGTGCAATGATCGAGTGGGGAACCACCTTCTGTGGGTGAAGAAGACTGGAGAAGTCGAAATTACCCGACTCCCCCGCAAGGAGGATCCGGCTAACTTTGAAAGCGCACATCCGGAGATGCAAGTTCGCTATGCGCTGTTTCTCGTTGCACATGAGTATGTTGGAGAGGACGCGGCGAAAGATGAAGACTGGGTTCAGGAGTTGTTCGGGGCCTTGATGCGCGACTGGCAAGCAGCGAAAGGGAAACCTGAAGTGGCTTTCGCCGGCGAACTGTGGTGAGGAGACCATCCGCGTCTGTTCAGGAGCCTGCCGTGCCCATCATTGTAACCTTCGACGTCGATCGCCCGCTACCACAGGAGTTGAATCGCATCCGAGGCTTTTTTGAACGGCTGGGGTGGGAACATCTGGGCAATACCGCTTACCGCTACCCTCCATTGCACGCAGAACATCCCACGGAGGACTGGTTCAATCAGGTGATCCCTGCCTTG
>JBBRIK010000242.1:0-7151 GCA_038221045.1 Gemmatales bacterium | reverse complement strand
CATGTCACTCGCCCCGCTCGCGTTTCGACGAATCAACCACCGGTCACGGCTTCGGCCCTCCCGGAATGATGGAGATTGCCGGCCGGACGTTCATCTTGCTCACGAAGTTGTTGAACACCGGATTCAGCGTCACTCGAACCTGAGTGCGATCCGGCGACACGATCGTCTGCGTCGTGAAGCTCACGTCGGTGTTGATCACCGGCGCGACGCGGTTTTGCGTGAGACGTTCGCCCTTGCGCCCCTCGCGAGCGGCCTCGGCCTTGAAGTCCATTGGCTGCTCTTCCGCCGGCGTCGCGAACGGCGACCCGACAGCACCGCGGACCCGGCCACGAGCCGAACCCGTGATCTCCGGATCGGCCAGCGACGTCAGCCGGCTCATCAAATCCTGATGGCTGGCCCCAGGTTCAAGGTCCTCTGACGTCTGTTGCAGCGACGACGGCGGCACGGCGGCGGCCTGCGTTCGCCGGCCTTCCGTCAGATCCAGGACCATGCTGCTCTCGTCCTTGAGATTGAGCGTGAACACCTGGCTGGATTCCTTGTCGGTGCCCTGATGGCGAATCACCTGGATCTGCGCCTTGTTGTCCGATGGCTCACCCCAGATGCGATCGACCGTGATCTTGTACTTGCCGCGGAAGGCCTGGGCCGCGATGTACATCTCGGAGTTCTTGTCCGACAGCGTGTCGCCGATCAGGGTGCCGCCGCCCGGCGACTGCTTCTGCAGCGTCGAGCAGATGCTGCCCGTCGGCTCCTCGACCTTGAGGTCGAGGTCGGCCGTACCCGCCCAGCGGAGTTTGATGATCAGGTCGCGCTGCTGGTGCGTGACGATCGCGTTCTTGAGACGTTCGGCGTCCTTGACCCGATCGTCGCCGAGTTGCTTGCTCATCGCGTTGAGCTTCTGAACGGCCTTCTGGTGCATGTCGCCGCTCTTGCGCGGCCAATCCTGCTTCAGGAGACTGCTCGCCGCCCATTCCATCGCATCGACGTCCCTGGCCGACTCGGCGTAGTTGAGAGCGTCCGCGTAACTCTGCGGAGCGTTCGGTTCGAGAATCGAAGCCTGACGGCAGAAGGCCAGAGCGCGGTCCCAGCGCTTCATGCTGGCCATTGCGTGCGACGCCTTGAGGAAGCCCTCGGCGTCCTGCGGCTCAAGGTCGGCCAGAGCCACCTCGGCCCGCTCGATCTCCTCTTCGGAAGCATTGCTCTCCTTGAGGCAGATCGCCAGCGTCTCGAACACCCACGGCCTGACGACGACGCCTTGACGCAGGTTGGCCTTGAGGAACTCGGCCGCCTGGTCGTACTTGTTCAGCATCATCAGGAAATCGACCGTGGCCACGATCATACCCGGATCGAGCGGTCCAAGGTCGGTCCCCTTCTCCAGGGCTTCCTGCCAGGCGACGCGCGGATCGAGGTCCGACTTGAAGGGCTTCTTCTTGGGGTCCTTGACGACCGGTTCTTCCTTGCCGCCGGCCCCGAGGACGCGGCGATTCGGATCGCGAGGCCCGCCGATGACGATGACGTCGCCGCGCTGGATTCCCGGAGCGGCGCCCATGTTCGCCGCTGCTCCGCCGGCCGGAGGACCGCCCATACCGGAGACGCTGGCCCTCGTGGTGCGCGAGTGAATCAGCGACGTTCCCTTGACGACCAGAGCCAGAGCCGAGGGGAAGTAACCTAACTGGTTATTGTTGAGAGTTCCCGCTATCGGATCGGCCGGGGCAGTCGGATCTCCCGGACCACCCGGAAGCATGCCGGGGCCGGCAAGACCTGGTACGATGCCTGCCCAGTCGCCGGGTTCGCCGACGAGTTGCCGGATCGTCTGGATGAGGATGCCTTCCTGCGTACCGCCCTGGAAGCCGAACTGGCCGCCGATGTTGCCCAACTGGCCCATCTGCCCGCCCTGGAAACCGGCCTGTCCACCGCCGACGCCGAAGTTGTTCATGCCCTGAACGCCGGCCGCACCCCCGGCCAGAACGCCGCCGCCACCCAGAGCTAGACCCGCTCCACCCAGAGCCAGACCTGCTCCACCCAGAGCCAGACCTGCTCCACCCAGAGCCAGACCCGCTCCACCCAGAGCCAGACCTGCTCCACCCAGAGCCAGACCCGCTCCACCCAGAGCCAGACCCGCTCCGCCAAACTGCTGCTGGCCGGCCCCGAACTGGCCGGCCACACCGCCCTGCATGCCAAACTGACCGAACAGCGTGGCGGACTGCTGGACTGCGCCTTTGTTGGCGGCCTGGGGAATCGGCGTGACCAGATCGGCGACCGAATAGGCGACCGTTTCCTTGTGACGAGCCGCGAAGATGCCCGTCGTGATCTCGACGACGTAGTGCGGGGCCGGTGGCAGATCGCGCTCGTCGTAGCTATTGACGATGATCGGCAGGTCCGCTTCCTTGCGAATGACGAAGGTGGCGCCGCTGGGGACCGGTCCCTTCTCCGTCGTCCGATCGAGAATGCGGCGCAGGTAGGTTGACAACGTCACGTTGACCAGTCGGGGCAACGCCTTCTCGCCGACAATCGCTAGTTCGGACACTTCCTTGACGCCCTCGGCCTCGAAGGCCGGCACGTTGATCTCGAAGGTCAGATAGAACGGCGGATTCTCACCGGCCCGGCTGTACTTCGTCGAGATGGCGTTGAGCAGGTTGCCGAACTTCGTCTGCGGATCGGCCGCGATCTCGGCGAACTCCTTCTCGACGGTGTTCATCACGTCGAGGATGCGCTTCAGGTTCTTGTTCGACGACTGGCCGAGGAAGCGGAACGACTCATACTTGCCCTTGCGGTTCTGCGTCAGAGCCTTCCACTTGGCCGCCGGCGGGAACTCGATGGGCGGCTCGTCGGGGAATGGCAGGTGGCGGCGCTCCACTTCGAGGAAGGACAGCAGATAGCGCTGTTCGCGGAGCCGCCGCAGTTCGTTCAACTCGGTCAGGTGGAAGTCGGCCTGAGCGATGCCATAGGCCGCGTTCAGAGCCGGCGGGATGGGCTTGCCGTCCGAGATCAACCTGCGCCGCAGATCCTCAGCTGCCTTGATCGCCACGGTGCGATTGTAATATTCGCCCCCGGTGATGACCTCGATGCGAGCCTTGTTCATCAGTTGGTTGATGTTCCTCATCAACTCGCGGGTTCGGTCGTCGGATTCTTTCTGCTCCTGGGCCAGGCCGAGCCTTTCCTGGGCAATGGCCAGGGCTTGCTGGCGATCCGCGACGCGCCGGCGATTCTGATCGCCGAGGACGATCACGGTGCGAATCTCATTGCGCAGGTCATCGGCCAGCGAGATCTTGGCACGCGCGCTGATGTCCGGGTTCTCCTGGATGCCGGCGAGCGTGCGTTTGAGCAGATCGTTGGCCGCGTCGGGATTGACCGTCAGCAAGCGTTTCGCCTCAAAGACCGCGTCGCGGACCAGTTCGCGGTTGCGCTGATCTTCGACGACCTGACGCTGCTTGAACTGATTGATTCGATCCTCGCCCAGAACGGGCGGCGGGTTGTCCTTCTTCTCGTCGTCGGCCTTGACCTGGGCCAGGGCCAGCAACTTCTCGCGATTGACCTTGGCGGCGCGAACCTTGCCGTCGATGCGGACGATTTTGTCATCGCCCTTCGGCTCGATCAGTTTGCGGAGTTGCTCGCGGGTCAGCTTGCCGTCCTTGATCTGTCTGGCAATCACCTTACCGGCGCGGGCGTCCACGCTGTTGGGATCGAGTTCGAGCGTTTGGTCGTACAGCCGGGACGCCGCATCGATTTCGTTTTTCTCCAGCGCCCACTCGGCCTGAGCGAGCAGTTCGGCGCGGGCCAGTTGATTCTGTTCGTAGATGAAGGCCAGAGCGCGGTCGGCCTTGAGCAGAGCGGGCCGATCCTTCTGTTCGCGCCATTGCTGGATCATGGTGGCGAGGAAGAAGTTATCGATCTCATCGCCGGGAACGGCCTCGCTGACGTCCACGCGAACCTCACGGCCGGAAACCTTGCCGACGATCGTGCAGCCGACGGGAGCGACCTTCGCAAGTTTGCCGACGAGCAAGGTTGCGGCATCCGCACGCAGGGGCGGCAGTTTGAGCGGGAAGATCTCGGCCACGTTGTCGGTGAACTTGACCGTCTCGGGATAGAGGACCGGGACGGACATGGCCGTGTTGAGGTCCTTGACGAACTGCTCGGCGCCCTTGCCGCGCTTCATGCGAACGACGGCACCGCCGGTGCAGGTGGCCATACCGTGCAGGGTGATCGGGTCGAGCCGGACGCCCAGAGGCACCGAATAGAAGGCAATCTCTTTCTTGACCATTTCGTTGGTCAGTTGGGACAGGACGTCGCCGTCGATGGGGCCAGCGACGCTCATGCCGTCGCCCATCAGGATAATGGCGCGTTGCCGGCCATCGTCGTCGCCGAAGCTCTTGATGCCCTCGGCGATGACCTTCTTGAGGTTGCTGGCGCCGGAGGGGTATTCCTGCTTGAGGGCCTTGAAGACGTCTTCGTGCTTGCCCTTGCCTTCAAACTTCTTGGTGAGCTTCTTCGGCTCGACGTTGGCCATCCAGACGGCGGCCGTATCTTCATCGCCGAGGTTTTTGAGGAGTTCTTCGGCCAGCAGGCGAGCGTTTTGCAGAGGCCCGCGCGCCTGGCTGGCGGAGTTGTCGAGGAGGATGAGCAGGTCCCGAGGACGGGCGGGAACCGGATTGAGAGTCGGCTGGACTTGCCAGCCGATCAACGGTTCCTTGGTCGCAGTGTCGTAGCGGAGGACATTGTGGTCGGCGAACCTGCTGGCGGAGGGTTCGTCCTCGCTGTCGATCTTCGGGACGCCGGGCTTTTCGCCGACGACGACTTTTTTGCCCTTGTCGGGTTCGCCCCAGACATGGGTCGTGGAAATCAGGGCCGCGAGAGTGAGAAGCACTCCTGCGACGCCCAGCCGACGGACGTGGGTCATGTTCAGCAACCCTCTCTTGCCAACTGGCGAAACGTGCGACCCTGCCTCGGAGCCACACGATCGCATTCGTATCTGTACATTCTAGAGAAACGCGAATAATTCACGCCAGGAAAAATTACCCGGTCTGCTTCGTCTCCGACCCAGCAGCCCGACATTGCCCGCGGAACCGCTCCTCGTGGAACGCCCATCACAGGCGCAACTTGCGCGTCCCCCCAAAAAACAACACGAGTCGCGTCTGGTTCGTTGGCGCGACCCGCGATGAGGAACCCTGTGCGCGGAAGTTTACTGGACTGATATTCACTTTCCACGAAATGAACTGGAGGATGTCGTCTCCAATTCCTGCGGCGTGTCGGGTTGCCGGGGGCGGTTCGCTTCTGCCGTCCGCATCTCGAAGTAGGCGACGATGGCGACGATCAGCAGGCCGATCACGATACCTGAGAACACCCCGGCGTTCAGTCCGAACCCGAGGCCAATCTGGATGGGATTGAAGTTCGCTGAGGGGTTGCGGGGGAGAGTAGCGCGATAGAAGTCGGGAGCGAAGAACCCCAGGGCGACTCCCAATCCTATCCCGCCGGCTGTGCAAACCACGACGCAGCCCGCAACCGCCACGAAGGCTCGGGAAAGTGTCATCCGGGGAACCTCCAGAGATACATCGTTAAACCGAAGCGGGAGCAGAAGCGGGCACCTGCGGAGCGCAGCGCTCCTATGTGGCCGGACCATCGACGTGGAAAGGGATCCCCTCCAGCGCCAGAGCCGCCAGAGCCTCGGGGGGGACGATCCTCTCACCGGTGGCGAAACTTTTGAAAGAGAAGCGGCCGGCCAGGTAGCCCAGGGCGCGGTGCTTCGATGCCACGTCGGGAAAGTGAATGCTGATCATTTTGGGGATTCTACAACCGGTCTGGGCAACACACAAGCCCCTTGCTCCTGTCGCAGCAGTTCCGATTCCTGAATAGACGCCTCATTCCTCCAGCCGGAACAGCTTCCGCAGCGCTTCCAGCAGCGTATGCCCCCCGGCGGCCGGCTCCGCTTGCGTCTCCTCCCGCAGCGCCGACAGCGGGCCGTGAAGGATCTGGTTCGCGAGTTTGCGAAACGACTTCTCGATCTCCTCCCGATCTTCCGGACTCAGTCTGCCGTCGAGCTGCCCGAGCAGTTCCGCCACGATCACCTTGCGCTTCTCCTCGATGTCGCGCGTCAGGCGCGAAATCACCGAGACATTGCGACGCCCCGCCCAGTTCTTGAGGAACTTCTTCGCCTCCGCCTCGACAATCACCTCGGCGGGCGCAACGTGCTTCATGCGGTCGGCCAGCGTCGCCTCGCGAATCCTCATCAAATCGTCGATGTTGAACAGACACGTCCTGTCGCCGTCATGGATGCGCGGATCGAAGTCACGCGGCACGGCGATATCGAGGATAACAACCGTTCCTCCCGTCCTGCGCGCGACCAGCTTCTGATAGCGCTCCAGCGTGACGATCGGCTCCGGCGCGCCGGTCGTACTGAGGACGATGTCGGCCCTCGCCAGCACCTCGTCGAGCCGGTCCCACGGCACCGCCTCCCCGCCGCATCCCTTCGCCACGACCCGGGCTTTCTCCGGACTGCGATTCGTCACCAGGATCTTGTGCGGCTCCAGTTGCCGGAGATGCTTGAGCGTCAGTTCTCCCATCTTGCCGGCGCCGATGACCAGGATCGTCTTGTCGCCGAAATGGTCGAACACCTGACGGACATAATCGACGGCCGCACTCGAAACGGAGACATGGCCCCTCGAGATGCCGGTCTCGCTGCGGACGCGCTTGGCAACCTGGCGGGTGTGCTGAAACAGAGCGTGCAGCAGCGGGCTGACTCTGGAGTTGGCCTGAGCGCTCTCATACGCCTGTTTGACCTGGCCGGCGATCTGGCCCTCGCCGACGATCAGGCTGTCGAGGCTGGCCGCGACGCGGAACAGATGCTTGACGGCATCGGCCTGACGATGGACGTACAGATGCGGCTCGATGCGGTCGGGGGCAACGCCATGGAACTCGGCCAGGAAGGCGACGACGTCGGCCGGCCCCGGCTTCTGGTCCTCGCCTGCCAGATACAATTCGACGCGATTGCACGTCGAGAGGATGACGGCATGGCAATCGTAGCGGGTACAAATCTCGGCCAGGGCGCGCGGCAACTTGTCGCCATCGAAGGCGAGGCGTTCGCGCAACTCGACCGACGTTTTGTGATAGTTGCAGCCGACGGCCAGCAGGTTCATGCCGCTCCCCCCCTGCCCATATGC
>JBBRIK010000241.1:0-7156 GCA_038221045.1 Gemmatales bacterium | reverse complement strand
CAACGGTTCGTCCGCCAGAGATGCCGCCAGCAATGGACGCAACAGCGCCGCCACCTCATCCATGTCGAGTACCGGCTTCTCGATCGCCGCCGGCTGCCCCGACGCCGGCGGACGGCGAAAGGCCGCGGCCAGTCGCTCAAGCGCCGGCCACTGATACACAGGGGCAAGGTGCGTCTGGAGAGCATGGAGGGATCGCTCTTCGGGCCGCCCCGTCAGCGCCTGCACTGCCTGCCGCACGGCCGTCAGCGATTCCTCATCCGACGCCAACTGACGCAACTGACCCGCTCGCCGGACGATCTCCTCATCCGATACCGCAGGGTCAAGCTTCAGTACCTCGTACGGATTGACGTTCACGCGATGTCCTCCAACTTCCCGAGCAGATTGCGCACGTTCTCGTTCGCCGGATTGATCGACAGCGCCTCATGATACAGCTCGCGCTTGTGGTCCGGGTCTTCGGTCACGAAGGCGCGGAACTTGATGAACTCCGACAGGGCCGTCCGCGCCGTCATCTCTTCCGGCCAGGTGTCGCTCGTCTTGCCCAGCGAGCGGGCCAGTTGCAGCGAAAACGGCGTGAATCGGTCCACTTCTTCCTTCAGGCGCGTTCCGTCGCGCAGGTCGTACAGGTCGAGGAACCAGTCGGCGCAAATCTCGATGAGAGCGGTCAGGAGCCGGCGATTGTCGCGATCCAGGCTCATCAGACGCTTCAGCCGGGCCAGGCCCGACTCATAGTCAGAACGCCAGCCTTCGGGGATCGCTCCTTGCCTCATCGACTCGCGCATGTCGAGCAGGAAATCCGTCGCCAGTTCGTCGCGGAATCGTGTCAGCCGTTCGCGCAACAGCTTCCCTGATTCCGTGTCGTTCGACTGCAACGCCTGGAGCAGGTCCCACATAGGCCGGGCGCGGGTGACGAGGTTGCGAGTCAGCAGGGCCTTCACGCGCGCGCGATGTCCGGCGAGGAGATGATCGAACAACAGAGCCACGGCCGAACCCTGGGCCGCTGGTGCCCACACTTGCCAGCAGCGCCAGCAGCGCCGCCAGCACGGCGCCGCCAGGTCGTCGCGCTCCTGCTCTTCGAGCTGCTGGGCCGCACGCTGATAGACGAGGGCAAGATGAGACGCGAGACGCGGCGGCAGCATCGGATGCTCAGCCACGGTGGCAAGCCGGCCCCGCGCCTGGGCGATGTTGCCGCTCTCCGCGGCGGCGAAAACGTCAGGGCCGCCCGGAACGTCCTGAAGCATATCGCTGAAATCAATCAGCAGGGACGCGGGCTTCAGGGTGTGCTGCGGATCGAAGCGGGCCACAAGGGCGAGCAGGGCCGCGCGGGCGAGGCGCTCCAGTTCTGGCAGCGCTTTCTCGACTGCGGCGCGTTGCGCTTCGTCGAGCGACTGCAAGCCGGCAGCGGCTGCACGGCGAACCCAGGCAAGGGCCGCCAGCGGATCGTCGCGGCCAATGGCAGCGCTCGCCTGATGGAGCAGCCAGGCAGCGGCATCGACGCCGGGCGGCGGATTGGCCGAGTCGGGGCGCGGCGGCGTCAGTCCGGCGCGAGTCGAGAGCGCTTCGATCTCCGGTGAAGTCCCCGGCCATTGATGCAGCCAGCGCGAGAGGGTCTCACGCCAGCGCTCCGAGGAGGGCAGGACGGCGAGGGCGCGGCACAGAAACGCCGGCGGGGTGGCCAGCCGTTGCCAGACAGGCGATGGTTCGAGCAAGGGCAACAGCGCGGCCAAATCGCCTCGCGCCGCGGCCTCGAAAGCGTTCAGGCACAGCGCCAGGGGAGCGGCGGCATCGCTGGTCAACGCGGTCCGAACAGCAGGCGACAGTTCCGTTCCGGCGGGGGCGCGGACGCTGCGAACGAGGTCCGGCAACTCCGACGTCCCGAGGAGGCCCTCCGTGAGGGAGAGCAGATCGTCGCTCCCTTGCTCCAGTTGCAAGCTCAGCCGCAACAGTTGCCGGCCGACTCGGTGACGCAAGGCCAGGTCGTCGGAATCGAGCAATTCACGGCCCCAGGCCGGCAACATCTTCACTGTCTCGGCGGGCGTCCACTCGCGCAACCCGGCCTCAACCGCTGCACGGCGAGCGTTCTTCGATCCCATGCGCCAGAGTTGCTCGGCCGGGACGCCGTCGGCGAGGGCGCGGGCCAACTCCTGCCATGCCTCCTTCCCGGATGACTGCTGGATGGTGCCGAGCAATTCAGCGGGGGATACCTCGCCGCGACAGAAGCACGCCAGAGTCGCCCACACTCGGCAGCGTGACGCCAGGAACGGTCCCGGCAGAGAGGCCAGCAGGGCGGCGAAGTCCTCACGGCCAAGACAGGCGCGGACATAACGCACCAGTCCCTGAAGACGAGGCACGCCGGCTGTCCCTTCGAGCAGGGTGAGGACGCGCGCAGGATCACCTCCCGGTAGGCGGGCCTGCTGGGCCTGAATCCACGCCCGCGCTGGGGGAGACAAATGCAGTCGTTCGAGATCGGCGAAGGTGTTGGTATCTCTCCGGAGGATCATTGCATGCCAGGCGGCCACGGCTCTGAGGGGATAGACCGCCACCCGCACCTCGTCGATGAGATCGAGCGCCTCGTCGCGTTTCTGGCGGACGCTCATCAACCAGGCGAGCAGCAGCAGGCGTTCGGTTTGCAGGACGGTGTTGTGCGGCGTTGCCTCGCGGAGCATCTTCTCGGCCGCCGCATCGTCTTGACCGAGCAAGGCGCGGGCTTCGAGCAGCACGGCCTCCTCGCAGGCGGTCACGCGCTTGTTGAGCCGCACCGATTTCCACACCTGAGTGGCCCGTTCGTGCCGGCCCGCGCGCCAGAGCAGATCGACGAACCAGCACGTTGCCTGCGGCGAACCCTGAAAGGTCCGCATCTGCTGTTCGTAGGCCGATAGCCCCTCCACGTCGCCCATCAGCAGACGGACGCGAGCCAGCCAGTAGGCAGCCCGCGCTCCGGTGCAGCGCGCGAGCCATGACTTCGCGGAGGGCAGGTCGTCGTCGAGCCAGCCGAGCCAGCCCAGGACGAAGAGGCGTTGTTGCTCCATCTCGGCGTCGGCCAGCGGCGCTTGCAGGGCGGCGCGGATTCGATCGCGATCAATGGTGCGTTCCGGGGTGGCCTCGGAGAAGAGTTGTTCGACGCGGCCAAGCGCGTGCCGGGCGCGGAGTTCAGGCGTCACGCGTGCCGGACCGTCCGGCCGTCGCCTTTGATTCCGCGCCTAGCTGTCGTGTTGATACATGGATGGGAGAGAGTTCTTCTGTCTAGCTTGTCGTTTCGCGCTCTTCCCCCACCCTGGAGGGAAGTCGCAAAACGTAATCACCCTTCTCCCTCCGCATTCGAGGAAGAGGGGAGTAAGGGAGATCAGCCACCGAATTGGAGGCGACGAGCCTCCTCGTGACAGGTGTCGGCCAGTTCGGTCAGGTTCAGCGCCCGATAGCACCGGCACAGGTCCGAGAGCGCGGCCGCGAACTCGTCGCGCGTCAGGTTGGGCTTCTCGCGCTCCAACGCGCGGAGATGCTCCAGGCAATCGCGCGCGGCAGGCAGATCGCCCTTGCCGAGATACGCCTGACCGAGCAGCCGCAGCAGCCGAACGCCGCTGCCATCGACAGCAGCCCACTCGGCCGGACGATGCAATTCGAGCTTCGCCGCCGCCTCAGAATAGGAGCGGCTGGAGAGAAGCCGGCGCGCCTCGCGCAAGAGGGTATCGACCGTCGTTGGGTCGCGCGAGGGCGGTGCGGGATTGGATTCGCGCGGCCGAGGCGGCTCCTCGCCGCTTGGGAAGACGCGGTTCATCGCGAACACCTCGGGGAACTGGGCAGACGCTAAGGATTGCTCGATCTATTCTATATCCCTCACCTGCGCCCCTGCCCGGAAAAAATCCTTGTCCTCAAGTTGGTGGCGGTCGCGCTCCGCCGCGCGTATACTTGAATGGTTTTGGCTCGTCCCATCGCGGAGCATCACGTCATGCGCGGCATTTCCTGTGCGGCTTTCCTGCTCGTGTCCCTCTTGCCCGGCCAACTCCTCCAGGCTGCGGAACCCGCCGTCTCGCCGGAAGAGCGACTGCTCCGCGAGCAGGGCGTGGCGACCGACGGACCCGGACTCCTGGCCTTCCTGCGGGCGCAAGTTCCCTCGCTGGGAGAGCAGGAGCGCCTGTCGGCCACCATCGCTCAACTCGGCCATCGCTCCTTCTCGATCCGTGAGAAAGCGTCGAAAACGCTGGTCGCGGCAGGCCGGCCTGCTCTGCCCTTTCTGCGTCCCGCCCTTGCCTCGGCGGACCTCGAAGTCGCTCGCCGCGTTGAGCGAGCCATCGACGACATCGAACGTGTCGCTCATACCGCTCTGCTGTCGTCCGCCGTCCGCGTCCTGGCGGAGAAGAAGCCTGCCGGCACGGTGGAGGCCCTGTTCGCCTACCTGCCCTTCGCCTTCGATGAAGCCGTCGCGGAAGCGACGCGGGAAGCCCTGGCGCTCGCCGGCCTGGAAAAGGGAGAAGCCGTCGCCTGCGTCCGGATTGCCCTGTCGGACAGAGACGCTCGCCTGCGCGCCGCCGCCGTCTTCGTCCTGGGTCGTGCCTCGACGCCGGCACTCAAGGAGCTTGTGCCGCTCCTGCGTGATCCGGTCCCCGAAGTGCGCCTGCAAGCAGCCGAGGCGGTAGTGCGCGGACGCGACAGAACGGGCATCCCTGTCCTGCTCGCCCTCTTCGAGGACGGCCCCGCCTCGGCCGCGCGCCGGGCTGAAGAAGTCCTCTTCCAACTCGCCGGAGAGACGGCCCCCTCCGCATCTCTCGGCCTGGCGGGGCCGGCCGATCGCCGACGTTGTCGCGAAGCATGGTTGAACTGGTGGACGGCTCAGGGCGACAAGCTCGATCTCGGCCGGCTTCAGGCCGCGGGATCGTCACTCGGTTTGACGCTGTACTGTATGTACGACTCGGTCACGGGAGATGGGCGGGTTCAGCTCATCGGCTCCGATGGCAAGACACGCTGGGAGATCGAGGGCTTGCAGGGTCCCAACGATGCTCGCTTGCTGCCGGGAGGACGGGTCCTTATCGCCGAGCGAAACTCGGGACGGGTCACCGAACGCGACGTGGCCGGGCGCGTCTTGTGGGAGAAAAGCGTCGAATCCGGCGCTCTGACCGCCCAGCGCCTGCCGGGAGGCAACACCCTCATCACGAGTTGGACGCAGGTCCTCGAAGTCGCACCCGATGGCAAAACTGTGTGGGAGTACACCACCCCAGGAGGCTTCCGGCACGCGGGCTATCAGAAGACGGGGCGAATCCTCGCGATCACGGCGGCGGGACAACTCCTCGAACTCGATCGCGGCGGCAAACTGCTTCGGACTGTGATGCCCGCCCGTCACGCCGCTGGGGCGACCTACTGGGCGTCGGCGGAACAGTCCGCTCCGGCACGCTATCTTGCCGCACTCGGCTCCTCGCGTCGCGTCGTCGAGGTCGATGAGACAGGCAAGATCGTCTGGGAGGTCGAACTGCCGAACGCAGTCTTCGCGACCCGGCTGCCGAGCGGCAATACGCTGGTTTGCTGTTTCGAGGAATGTCAGGTAGTCGAAGTGGATCGCGAAGGCAAGGAAGTGGCGCGGCGAAAACTGTCTGGACGCCCCTTCTCGGCGAGGCGCTATTGACGACGCCCCCGCTTGCGGCTTAGCGGACTCCCCGCTACGCCGCAAGCGGCCGAGAAGATCATTTCCGCACCGTCTCCGCCTCTTTCCACGCGGCAGGCACGGGACGACGACGCGAGCCGTCCGCGAACTGCCAGAAATCGATGCCCTCATCGCCCGGCTTCCACGCGAAAAAGGCGCGCTGATTGTTGACCAGCGTCGGAAATCCGATCATGCCCATCTCTGGATCGAGCAGGGCGACGCCCAGTCCATCCAGTTCGGCGATGGCGTTGTGCAGGTCGGTCTGGAGCTTGTCCTGTTCGTCGGTCAACTGATAACGCCGGCTGCGTTCCTGCCAGACCAGGTCGTGTCGATGGCGGTCGAGACGATCCTTCTCCGGCTGGATGTGTACGAGCCGTTCGACCCAACTGACAATGTCGGTCACGATCCGCCGGACCAGGGGCAACATGACCTGTGCTTGCGTCCAGGTCATGATCGTATCACTTCGACGCCCCAGATCAGACGCTCCCGACGCCTGAAATTCCGTGAAGCCGCTCATCTTGCTTCCCCCTTCCCGCCCGGAATGCCTCGATTTTCGTCCCCTCACTATAATCATAGGTTCGGGATTCGAGGGCGCGCGGCTGAATAGGAAAGAAAATGGGACAGGACTTCTGAGGACTCCCGTCCCCGGATTGATCGTTACGAGTGAACTGAACTGTCTCGAAGAGGGTTCAACGAGGAAGAAAACGCAGCGCCGGAGACGGCGTTCCCCGGCGGCGTCAGCGCTGCAAAATGTCGGGATGGATGAACTCCGCCCCCTGCACGCGGATTCGCTTCAGGGGCCAGGTTTCGGTTGGAGTCAGCAGGCGCGGACCCTTGTCGGTGATGAGATAGGTGTCGCCGCCGCGAGCCGCGCCGGCGCTGGCCGTCCACGTCACCGCCCAGTCGCCCTGGAACAACTCTTCCGTTCGAGGCAGCAGCGCCAGTTCGACCGGCGCGCGTCCCGTCACAAAGCCCTGAGGGGCCAGCACCCACTCATGCTCGAACCCGCTGAGCAAATAGATGCGCCGCGCCGCCACCAGGATCTCGCGCGGCACGGCGTCGGGCCAGGTCGAAGCCAGGTAGGTCGCCTGCACCTTGCAGACAGTGTTATGCTCCTTGCGAAAATCGGCGTCAATCTCGCCGAAATGGACCGACCGTGTCGCCGTCGCGCACAGGCCATACTTGCGGCCCGTGGCGCTGATAACGGCGTAATTGCTGAGCGTGGTGGCGGTGAAGCCGTGTTGCCGATAGGGGCGCGAGCGGCCGTCGGCAGCGACACTGACCTGAACGGGCTGCACGCCGCGATGCAGCAGCCGATGACTGATCTGGGCCGCGATCTCTCGTTCACTCAGGCCCTTGTCCATGGTGCGGCAGGTCGCCTCGATAGCGTGCGCGACGAGGTTGCCGACGGCCGACAGACAGGCTTGCTCGTAGGTGGTCAGTTTGCGGCGCAGGCCGCGCAGTTGGTCCGCGACGACGGGACATTCCCCAAAGGGCTGATCGCAGGCCACGCGGCGATTTTGGCAC
>JBBRIK010000240.1:0-7164 GCA_038221045.1 Gemmatales bacterium | reverse complement strand
GGCACGCGCCGCGTATTCCCACTCGGATTCGGTCGGCAAGCGATATCCCTTGCGCTGCCGGTAATCCGGGTAAGGCTTCATGCCTTCCTTGACGTCCGCATGTTTCGGATAACACCACTCATTTTCCGGCAGCCTTTCCTGCTCGCTCAACCAGTTGCAGTATTGGGCCGCCATGAACCACGAGACTCCGATGATCGGGCAGTCCGGCTCGGGACTATACTCGATGGTGTCCGGTACGGGAACGTCGGGCCGGTCCTTCAGGAAGCGCTGAAACTCCGCAACCGTCACGGAATGGCTCGCGATGGCGAAACTCCGGTGAATGCGACGGCGATGCATCCTTTCGTCCGGGGATCGTTCGGGATCGGATGGGGGCGACCCCATGCGGAACTCGACTGGGCCGGCAACGAACACCATCGTCCGTCCCTGCCCATTGAAGTACCAGTTGCGTCCCTCTGGGGTCAGGCGCAGTCCCCTCGCCACCTCCTCGTCTCGCGTCTTCAACTCCTCGTCGATTTTGTTCAGGGCCGCAGCCTGCCTCCAG
Source organism: Gemmatales bacterium (assembly GCA_038221045.1). Lineage (GTDB taxonomy): Bacteria > Planctomycetota > Planctomycetia > Gemmatales > Gemmataceae > JBBRIK01. The sequence goes on along the minus strand of JBBRIK010000240.1, from coordinate 6,623 downwards.
TCCAGAGGACGCTTCTCCGGCCCTTCCCTGCCGTGCCGCAACAGCCAGTCGATGGCACTGTGGACGCCGGCATCAGGATCGTCGCGATACCAGCCCAGCAACTTCGCGACGAGCGGATCGCGCAGGTCTGCCGGCAGTTGCTCGGCCGTGAACTCGCCCAGAGCCAGCACCAGCGCCCGCCTGGCGGTGAGGTCCGTTTCCTCGCTCAACCGCTGGTCGATTTGCCGTGGATCGGCCCCGAAAAGTCCGGCTCGCCAGACGAGTTGGGAGCGTGCTTCCGGATCGGGCCGATGACGGAACGACGGCCAGACGTCGTCGGCCGCGTTCAGTTTGAGGAGTGTGACGGCGGCGGTTGCCTGCCGCCGGGCGAGCCGTTCGCGTTCCTCCTGCTTCGGAGCAGGGCGATGCCACACCGACAACGCAACCGTGTTCTTCTGTGCGAGAACGCCCACTGAGATCGCCGCCGGTCGATAACCCTGGGCCGCGAGGTCGCGACAGCGCTGCCGATGCTCACTCATCGGGAACCCGTTTGCCTGTATCGCATCGCGGCTGGCATCGACGTGCCAGACGGAGGAAAACCAGTTTCCCGCAGGTTTGGCCGGCATCGACGAGGCCAGGTTGAGGTCCACATCCACGAGCAGTTTCTCGGCGAGCAAGATCCGTCCGAGGTGCGAATCCGCATCGTCGTCCCAGGTAACGTCCCCCACTTTGGGTTCCGCCATCGACTTGCCCCAGACGCCGCAGAAACGTGGCTTGCCCCCGTCATCGACTCGTCCCTGTACCGTCAGCGGCACAAAGCCCTCATTCTTGAGTGCGTCCGTCGCTTTTTTATGTTCCGCTTTCGGGACGTCGGCGTACAGCCGCGCTGCCTCGCCGGGCTGGGCCTTGACCCAGACCGCCGCGAAACGCAAGGCCTGCCTGGCTCCGAAACCGGCGACGTCCACGGGAATGAATCCGTCCTTTCCCATCGCTGCATCGCGATCCCTGAGCGCTTCCGCGCTGAAGTCCGCCGCGCTCTTCCAATCGCGCCCGTCGCGAATCCACACGGCAGCGAAACGCTTCTTCCCCATCTGTTCCCACGGCCGCAACCGTAGCGGACGATAGCCGCTTCTCCGCAATCCCTCCGCGACGTTCTCCCAGCGCTCCGACGGAAGCGTCTGGCACAGCGCCCATCGTTCCGCCAGGAGTCCGTCCGCCGATTCGATCTCGCGGCGCACCTCCACTGCCGGCTCGTTCCACGACGGTTCCAACGGTGGATCGTTCCAGTAAGCCTCCCCGGTGGCCTCACGCCGCATCCGCTGCACAGTCTGCTCGCGATAACGCTGCAAGACCGGAAACAGTAGTGCGTACTGTTTCGGATCGGCATCGAGCAGCAGTTCCCCCAGCCTGTCAGGCCGATCAGCGGCATAGTCGGCCAGCACCGCCGCGGCGAACTCGCGCCGCTCCACTGACTTCGCCGTGCGATACACCTTTCCCAGCGGAACGAGCAGCGCGGCACGCACCGGCCGCAATGCGGTCACCCACGTCTCCAGATGGAGCGGATCCGACAGCATCTGTTCGACCGCAGTGGAAGCGTACTCCGGCCAGCGCATGCCGTCCGCATCGAATGCCGCCAGTGCGATCAGCGCCCGAAAGCGCTCCGGCGGCTTCCGCTGCATCTCCTCGGCCCTGGCCCAGAAGCGATCCTTCAACACCTCAGCCTGCGAGGCGAGCACATCGCGCACCAGAAGCACTTCGGCGGGATCGGTGAGTTCGTCGGTCCGCAAGAGCCATTCGGCCAACTCATCGCGCACCGTCTCCGGCTCGACGGACATCAGAGCCAGTCCGACGCGCATGCGCTTTTGCGGGTTCCCCTTCTCGCCTTCCTTCCACAGTCCGCGCATCCGGGACAGCACGTCGTCGCGGGCGGTATCCGGCTCGGCAAGAATGCCAGGGACGGCGGCTGGGGCGGCCTCGCGCAAGACATTGACGCGAGCCAGGGCGCGTGCCGTCAGAGCCGCTTCCGTCTCACGCAGTTGATTCACGACGACGACGAGTGAGACCACAACGACCAGCACCAGGACGACGACCATCGCCAGGGCCGTCGCCGCCGCCGGCCGCCGCCGCATCCACTTGACGAATCGCTCAACGCCGCCGGCCGGTCGGGCCGCGATCGGCTCTCCGGCACGATAGCGGCGCAAATCGTTCGCCAGGTCTTCCGCGCTGGCGTAGCGTTGGGCCGGCTCCTTCCGCAGACATTTCAGGCAGATCGTTTCGAGATCGCGCGCCAGCCGGGGCGCCAGCCGCGACGGCGGCACCGGATCGGCCATCCGCACCTGGATGAGCAGATCGAGAACGTTGTCGGCCTGAAAAGGAGGACGGCCGGTCAGCATCTCGTACAGGATCACACCCAGGGCGTAGATATCGGTCGCCGGGCTGATCGGTCCGAGCCTGGCGTGCGCCTGTTCGGGAGCCATGGAGCACGGCGTCCCGACGACGTCTCCCGTCTGCGTTTGCCCCTGCTGTTCCAGGCGCTTGGCGAGGCCAAAATCGGTGATCTTTGGAATGGCGAGCGGGGTCAGTGATGACCCCGGTATGTGGGAACCAGGGTCTTTACTGACCCCGCTCGCCAGAAGGATGTTCGCCGGCTTCAGGTCGCGGTGGACGATCCCCTGCTCGTGCGCGTGATGGATCGCTCGCGCCAGCACCTCGACCATCTGGGCAGACGTCGAGGCGGCCTGCGGGGTGTGGTCGAGGGCGTCGGCCAGGCTGCTGCCTTCGATGTATTCCATCGCGAACCACGGCATGCCGTCCTGTTCGCCGACCTCGTAAATCTGCACGACGTTCGGATGCCGGAGTTGTGCGACCGATTCCACTTCCACCTTGAATCGCTCCAGCAAGGCGGCCGGCACGGCCGCACCGCCCTGGATAACCTTCAGAGCGACGGGACGATTCAGGGCAAGGTGCCGCGCCTTGTACACGATCCCCATGCCTCCGCGGCCGATTTCTTCGAGGCCCTCATAACCGGGGATTCGCGGGAGGGCCGCCGGCCCTCGAACCGGCGACAGCGTCTGCTCCATCAACGAGGCATTGACCGTCATATCGGGAAATCGGGCGGCATATTCATTGACCGTGGGCGTCTCACCCCGGCGGCGGCGGACTCGGGCCTCCTCGCGCAACAGGCGGCGCAAGATGAAGAGATCGTTCAGCGGCGCGAACCGGCGCAGATACTCTTCGACCTGGATCGGCTCGTCAGCGCTTCCTTTCCGCGCCCGGAATTCCATGTCGAGGGCAACCAGTTCCTCCAACGTCGCCAGAAAGAGCGGATGCTCCGGTGCAGGAACACAGTCCTCGATGGCCGGCGTCGCGCCGTCGCGCCAGGCTTGTTCAAAGCGGCGGCGAGCGTCCTCATCGATCGACGGGGGCAAGGCGGAGACGGGTTCCATGGTCATGTCTCGTCCAGCAATACGATCGACCGCTGCCAGTCCCTGACCTGGGGGAGGTGGTAAGGGTCAATGGAACGCAGAGTATCGCGCCGCTTGCGACCGATCAAGGATTCGAGACGTTCCGCAAAAAAATCGCGACGGTTGTCCGGTGGGATCGAGCGGCGGCAATCTCCAAGCAGAGGGGTGAAGAAAACAAGTGAATCACCCCCCAACACCTTTTTACCGTGGAGATGTCATGAACGTGCTCAAGTTGACGAAGTCGTGCCGGTCTCTTCTCAGCGTCTTCGGAGTGGCCCTGCTCGCCGCCGGCCTGCTCCAGGCGGCCCCGAAAGCATCGGCCCAGGAAGGTGATCGCCCCACGATCAAGAACGGGGCGGAGTCTTTCAAGGTGAATTTCCAGCAGCCTCAGTTGCCCCGGTCTCCCCAGAAGGGCGGGGGTCACTTGCCGGGCGGTGGGTTCCCGCCCGGCTCGACCGGGCCAACATTCCCGCCCGTGTTCCCGGACCCTGAGGAACCGTTTCCCCTCGGCGAACCTGAGCCTCCCCAGTGAGGCAGCACGGTCTTTCATGACGAATGTCGAAATGCAGGATGCAGCACAGGGAACGAAAACAGCCCCCATTGCTGGGGGCTGTTTTGTTGACCTCAAGACCCTGCCTGGGTTGTACCCAGGCGGGGTCAGTTGTCTCAGTAGCGGCGGTCGGAACTGCCCCGGCCGCCGGGGGCGCTGGAACGCGAACGCTCTTCACGAGGCTTGGCCTCGTTGACGGTCAGGCTGCGACCCTTGAACTGAGTACCGTTGAGGCCATTGATTGCCTCATCGGCCCCATCTTCCATATCGACGAAGCCGAAGCCGCGCGAGCGGCCGGTTTCACGGTCGGACATGATTTGGGCGCGGCTCACCTTGCCGAACTGGCCGAACGCCTCGAGGAGGTCATCAGCGGTGGTCTCGAAAGACAGATTCCCGACGTAAAGATTCTTGCTCATCAGCATCCCTTGGGGCTCAGCCCCTGCGAGAAAAACGGACACGCGGCTACAGGGCCGCGGAAGACGACCGGGGCTGTCCATGCGATTGGACAGTCGCTGTCCGGCAACAAGGCTTGGCAATCTCGGGGAGCTGTGAAGCAGAGATGTTCAGAGCAAAGAGAGAGGCGAAGCACAGAGGCGGCAGTCTCATTCGGTATCTTCATGGGTTAGACAAACGCTCACCCAACACTGGCATTATAGCAGGTTCAGCCGAAAAGCGGCGCGCAATTCTGAGAAGAGTTGGATGCTGCTCTCTGCAAGGCCCATCATCCCGGCGGTAAAACGGGCGTGTCTGCCGCCCGAATCGCCTCGATAGGTTGGTGTTTGGTGGCGGCAAGAAGGGGGCGGGATTCCAGGGGGCGAGCCAGCTCTTTGTGCCGCAGCGCTGCCAGTCCCAGACAGACCGCGATCAGTCCCACCAGACCGCAGATCCCCCAGACGACGCACATCAGCGGCAGATGAATCCCAGGTTCAGCTCGTTGGAATGTCAGCGCCGTCGCGCCCACGGCAGCCCCGGCCATCCCAAGGGGCACAAACAGCGTCGTCAGCCCCACCGCCCAGGCCCGGCTGCCTATGGCTTTCAATCGCGCCACCTCGGCGTTGGGCAGCGTCTGCCCCAACTCCAGGGCTTTGAGGCGCTCGATATGGGCCAGTTCCTTCTCGCGAGCATTGCCACGATCCTCGATCCACTTCAGCAGCGCGATGCCGCCGAAGAAGCCCACTATACCCAGCGCTGTCGTCAGGGGAATCCAGAACTCATTGGCCATTGCCGTTGCCTCCGCGCGTGGATGACTTCCGCTATCCTATCCGGGCCAGGCGGGGAGCGAGGCGTTCTGAAAACAGATTCTTCGTGACATGGGTGCCGAGCGGGAGATAATGTAATTGCTCCCCACCGAATGCTCGAGAGGATCGAGAAATGCTTGCTGCCACTCTTTCTCGGTTGAAGATTGCTCTGCTAGCCCTCACTACTCTTGTCGCTCCTCTGGCATCATCCGCACCGGCGGCGGTCCCTCTGCCGGGCGGCAGCACTCTCCAGGAAGTGGATTTCGAGCGGCACATCATGGGGCTGTTTGGCCGGATGGGCTGTAACGCCGGCTCCTGTCATGGCTCGTTCCAGGGCAAGGGTGGCTTTCGGCTGTCGCTCTTCGGCTACGAACCCGGCAAGGACCACGTCGCCCTGACGCGCGATCTGCTCGGCCGCCGCGTCAACTCCGTCAACCCCGACAAGAGCCTGATCCTGCTCAAGGCCACCGGGCAGATCGATCACGGCGGCGGACGGCGGTTCTCCCGCGATTCCTGGCAGTATCAAGTGTTCCGCGAATGGATCGCTGGCGGCGTTCGCTGGACCAAGGACAGCGGCGACGTCGCTGCCCTCACGGTCAGCCCTGCCGGATACGCCCTCATCAAGCCCGGCGAAAAAGATCGCTTGCTCGTCCAGGCCCGATTTGCCGACGGCTCTGAAGAAGACGTCACCTCGTTCTGCGATTTCCGCATCCAGGATGACGACGTGGCCGAGGTCACCCCGCTGGGCGAGGTCCGGGCGCTGCGTCCAGGGGATACGGCCCTGGTGGTGTCCTATCGAGGCAACGTCCGAGCACTTCGCGTTCTCGTGCCGATGCCCGCCGCGCTGGGGTTTCGTTATCCTCAACTGCCCGAGGGCAACTACATCGACGCCGAGGTCTTCGCCAAGTTGCGAAAACTCAACATCGTGCCGTCCGAATTATCCAGTGACGCCGAGTTCCTCCGCCGGGTGACCATCGACGCCATCGGCTGTTTGCCGTCGCCGGACGAAGTGCGGGCTTTCCTGGCCGACAAGGCTATCAACAAGCGATCGAAAAAAATCGACGACCTGCTGGCCCATCCTCTCCACGCGGCCCTGTGGGCGATGAAGTTCTCGGACATCACGGGCAACAATACGACCGCTCTGGCCGCGAAGAACGCTGCTCTACAGGCGAAATACAGCCAGATGTGGCACGATTGGTTCCGCAAGCGCATCGCCGACAACATGGCCTACGACCAGATCGTCAAGGGCGTCCTGTGCTCCACGAGCCGGGAAGGACAGTCGCCGGAGGACTGGCTCAAGGACGTCAAGGCCATCGAGCAAGCCGCCGAGAAGGGGTTCGACAAGATGTATGCCAGCCGGCCCAGCCTCGACCTGTTCTGGCGCGGCGGCAA
>JBBRIK010000239.1:0-7164 GCA_038221045.1 Gemmatales bacterium | reverse complement strand
CTACGATGGCCGCCGCTATCACTGCAAAATCATCGCCATCGAGTCGGAACTCGACGTCGCCCTGGTCAAGATCGACTCGAAAGAGAAGATCAACGATCTGCCCTTCTGGGACCTCGTGGCCGAGGCGAAGAAGCCCCTGGTCAAGAGCGGCACCGGCGTCCTCGCCTTCTGCAACCAGTTCGAGATCGCGACCCGCGACGAGCCGGTTTCGATTCAGCGCGGGCTCGTGTCGGCCGTCACCAAACTCCGAGGCCGGCGCGGCATTCACAAGTCGGATTTCGACGGCAACGTCTATGTCCTCGATGCGATCACGAACAATCCGGGCGCGGGCGGCGGCGCTCTGACCGACCGCAGCGGCAAGCTGCTGGGCCTCATCGGCAAGGAGTTGCAGAACGAGTTGTCCAGCACCTGGCTCAACTACGCCATCCCGATCCAGACAGCGGTCGAGGTGGAAGACGCCGACGGCAAGAAGCGCACGGTCAGCATCGTCGACCTGATCGAGAAGAAAGAGAAGTTCGTCAGTGGGCCGAAGGTCCGGGGAGACAAGAAGGCGGAGAACTATAGCGGCATCCTCCTGGTACCCAACGTCGTCGAGTTCACGCCTCCCTATGTCGAGGAGGTCGCGCCGGAGTCGCCGGCGGCCAAGGCGGGCCTTCTGGTCGATGACCTGATCGTCTACATCGATGGCGAGCAGGTGGCCAGCATCAACGATCTCTCGAAGATCTTCAACAAGATCCGTCCCGAGACGGCCGTCAAACTCGAAGTGCGTCGCGGCGATCGTCTGCAGACGCTGACCATGATGATGGGCAAGCCGCTTGCTCCGCCGAAGCCGCCGAAGCAGTGAGGCGTGAAACCTTCTTGCCGCTTGCGGCTTAGCGGGGAATTGCTAAGCCGCAAGCGGCAAGAAGGGGGACTGTGTCTCGGCTCCCTCTCGATCACACCCGCCCAAGGAATATCCGCATCATGAAGCGATTCGCATTTACTCTCGCCTGCGTCGCCGTCCTCGGCAGCGCCCGCGCTCAGGACCTCGATACGCTCCAGGAACAGGCCATCAAGGCGGCTGTCATCAAGGTGGCGCCGACTGTCGTGGCCATCGAAACGACGGGCGGCACCGACGTCATCGTCGCCGGGCCACGAGGACAGAAAATCCGCAAGGGCAGCGGGCCGACGACGGGCTTGATCGTCTCGGCGGACGGCTTCGTCATCACCAGCGCCTTCAACTTCGCCAACAAGCCGTCGTCCATCATGGTGGCCGTCCCCGGCAAGAAGGAGCGCTACGTCGCCAGGGTCGTTTCCACCGATCAGACGCGCATGCTGACGCTACTGCAACTGCTCAATTTCACCGAGAAGAACCTGCCCATCCCGGAGGCGTTCCCCAAGGCCGACGTCAAGGTCGGCATGACGTCGCTGGCGATCGGGCGAACGCTGGCCATCAACGTCGATGACGTGCCGTCGGTCAGCCAGGGCATCGTGTCGGCGGTGGGACGCATCTGGGGCAAGGCCGTGCAGACCGACGCCAAGGTGTCGCCGACGAACTACGGCGGACCGCTCACGGACTTGACCGGCAAGGTCATTGGCGTTCTCGTCCCCGCCTCGCCGCGAGCCGAGAATGAGACGGCTGGCTTCGAGTGGTACGACTCCGGCATCGGCTTCGCCATGCCACTGGAAGACGTCTATCGCGTGCTGCCGCGCATGAAGGCCGGCAAGAAAGAACTCAACAAGGGCCTGCTCGGGGTCTCGATGAAGAGCGCCGATCAGTATTCCGATGAGCCGATCATCGGCACCGTCACGGCCGGTTCCGCGGCCGAAGCGGTGGGACTCAAGCCGGGCGATCGCCTTCTCGAGATCGACGGCAAGCCGGTCAACAACTACGCCCAGGTGTTACACCAACTCGGCAGCCGGTACGAGGACGACACCGTCTCACTGAAGTATCAGCGCGGCAAAGAGACGCTGGAGATCAAGGAAGTGAAGCTGGGCAGCGCCGTGGCGGCGTTCAATCGACCGTTTCTCGGCATTCTGCCGATGCGCGACGATCCGGAGCAGGGCATCGAGGTGAGGTACGTCTTCAAGAAGAGTCCGGCGGCGGAAGCGGGCATCAAGGAAGGCGACCGCATCACGAAGATCGGGCCGAATGAGGCGGGACTCCAGCCGTTCGCCGGACGCGAGCAACTGGCTACCGCACTCGGATCGCTGCGGCCCGGCGCTCAGATCGTCCTCGAAATCGTCCCGAAGGGCACGAAGGAAAAGAAGAAGCTGACGATCAAGCTCGCGGACTTCGATGACGGCGTCCCCGAGGAACTGCCGAAAAAGGCGAGCTTCGAGAAGGCGCTGCAGCCGAAGAAGCCGGCTGCGGGTCCAGGGCCGATGCCCATGAAGGACAAGGACGACAAGAAGGATCCGAAGGACGATAAGAAGGCCGACGATAAGAAGGATGACAAGGAGAAGCCCAAGGCGCCGACGGGACTCTTCAAGAGGAATAACGCGGCGCGCGATCGCACCTACTGGATCTACGTTCCCGAGAATTACGATCCGAACATTTCCTACGGCATCGTCGTCTGGCTCCATCCGGTGAACCGGAACAAGGAACGCGACATCGAGGGCATGAAGTTCAAGTGGGACGACTACTGCGACGACCACAAACTGATCTTCGTCGCACCGGTCAGCGAGAATGACACCGGCTGGGTGGCGAATGAAGTCGAGTTCGTCAACGAAACGATTCGCGCGGTGACGACCGCCTACACGGTGGATCGCCGGCGCATCGTCGCGCACGGCATGGGCGTCGGCGGGCAGATGGCCTTTTACATGGGCTTCGCGGCTCGCGACACCATTCGCGGCGTGGCGACCGTGGGTGCGGTCCTGACGGCCAATCCCAAGGAACGCCTGCCGAATCAGCCCCTGTCGTTCTTCATGGTCGTCGGTGAGAAGGACCCCATCCTCGACGCAGTCAAGGAGAGTGAAGCGAAACTGAAGGAGTATCGCTATCCGGTGCTGCTGCGGACCTTGAAGGAGAAGGGCCACGATTACTTCGATCGTGACACCGAGCCGATGCTCAGAGAACTGGTGCGCTGGATCGATTCGCTCGATCGGCTGTGAGCGGGTTGCTTGCAAAGCCGCAAGCGGCAAGAAGAAGGCCGCGGACCATCCGGTTCGCGGCCTCCTTCTTTTTCAGATGAAATCGGGGCGAAATTACGGCATTTTGTTTCCTTCCGAGGGGAAAACGCTTAGGATGCGTGGAGGATGTCCCTTCGCGATTCGGCTCGACACCCGGTTGACGTCAGAGCGGAAATTCGTTGAGGGTTGGAGACAGCGGCCCGTCCCCGCCGGTTCCGATGCCGGCACGGCTGTTGACGCCGTGCAGATCACTGAGCCGTCCGTCAACCTGTTTCAGGTGTGCGTGAATGAAACGACTCCGCATCGGCATCATCGATCTCGTCTCACGAGGTCCATCGAATTCTCTCTTCCTTCGCTTCATGGGACCCAACCTTGCGAGCATCATGCCGCAAGTAATCGGCGTCTGGTGCAGGCAAGAAGGACACGACGTCACCCTCGTTTGCTACTCCGGGGCCGGCGACATTCTCCGCACCTTGCCGGAAAACCTCGATATCGTCTTCATCGGCGCATTCACCGAAGCCGCCCAGACCGCCTATGCCCTGAGCAACTACTTCCGCGCTCAGGGGACCGTCACCATCCTCGGCGGACCTCATGCCCGCTGCTATCCGCAAGACGCGGTCCGCTACTTCGACTATGTCCTCGGCTTCGTGGATCGCGAACTGATCCGCGACGTGCTGCAAGACTGCGCGCCGCATCGGCCCTACGGTCGGCCGCTGACCGCGAAACAGCAGCCGGCCGAACTGCCGGGGTTGCGCGAGCGCTGGGAGTTCATCGAGCCGATCCTCGCCAAGGCCCCGCTCATCAAGGTCGTGCCGGTCCTCGCCAGTCTCGGCTGTCCCTACACATGCAGTTTCTGCATCGATTCGGTCGTGGCCTATCAGCCGCTGGACTTCGAGGGCATCAAGGAGGACCTGCGGTTCCTGTACAAGAAGTCGAAACGAATCATCGCGGCCTGGCACGATCCGAACTTCGGCGTCCGCTTCGACGATCAACTCGACGCCATCGAGGAAGCGGTCCCGCCGGGCAGCATCCGCTTCATCGCCGAGAGCAGCCTGTCGCTGCTGTCGGAACCGCATCTGAAGAGGCTTCAGAAGAACGGTTTCCGGGCCATTCTGCCCGGCATTGAATCGTGGTACGACCTCGGCAACAAGTCGAAGACCGGCACCAGGCAGGGGATGGAAAAGGTCGAGCGCGTCTCCGAGCACGTCAACATGATCCTGCGCTACGTTCCGTATGTGCAGGCCAACTTCGTCCTCGGACTCGACTGCGACCAGGGCGAGGAGCCATTCGAGTTGACGAAGCGCTTCCTCGACCGGACTCCCGGCGTGTTCCCCGGCTACTCGCTGTTGAGCGCGTTCGGACAGGCTGCCCCCCTCAACCTGGAGTATCAGAAGGCCGAGCGAGTGCTGCCATTCCCCTTCCACTTCCTCAACAACAACCAGGCGATGAATGTCCGCCCGAAGAACTACAGTTGGAGCGAGTTCTACGAACGGGTCATCGATCTGACGCGCTACTCGTTCTCGTGGCGGGCGATCGCCAAGCGCTTCATGACGACGCCCGGCATCGTGCCGCGCTGGATGAACCTGCTGCGCGCCGTCTCGACGGAAGGCTTCGGCCGCATCCGTTACTACAGCGAGATCCGGAAGCGGCTGGACGCCGATCCGGAATTCGCTCCGTTCTTCGAGCAGCGTTCGACGAAGCTGCCGCGCTTCTACGTCGATATGGTGCGAAAAGACCTGGGACCGCTCTGGGACTGGCTGCCGGCGGGAGCGCTGGAACACGATCCGAACGCCTACCTCAAGGTCCAGCAGCGCGGACCACTACAGTCCATCGGGGAGATCATGCCCCGCGCTGTTTCCGTCTGAGGTTAGCCGCGACGCGGAGTCTTCGGAGCGGAGCGTGTGGCGCGACGTCGCAGGACACGCTCCGCTCCGAAGACTCCGCGACGCGGCTAACCCTCAAGCGTCTGCACCCGCACCGTCTCGGCCCATAGTCCGGGTTCGAGGGTCAACTTGCCCAGCTCGTTTGCCTCATCGGCCAGGACGGCGAGTCCCAGCAGGATCGGTTGTCCCGCGGCAGAGGCGGGGCCGGCGACAAGGACCCACTGCGACGACTCGCTCTCGCCGTCAGGCGTCTCGGTCAGACGATGGAATGTCGGCGCGAAGCCGGTGTTCGATAGTTGCGGACCCCAGACGCGGATACGCGGCTTGTCCTTCTGGATGATCTCCTTCAGCCCGCGAATCACGTTATTGAGCAGATCGTTGACCTGATCGTGGTCGATGGGCCGGCTCTTGCCGACCGGCGCGACCACGATGAGCCGAACCCGGCCTAGCACTCCTTCGACCGTCAGGCGGCGCGGGCCAGGGACGCCGGGTGCGGGGGGATACTCGCCCAGGCGCTCCTTGAGATGGTCCTCCGGTCCCTTCGGGGCCGGACCAAACATCGCGAACCAAAGGCGGCCCGAGAAGTGAGCCAGGATGAAGATGACGATGACGCCCACCAGCACCACGGCGCCGAGTCCAAGCGGAGTCTGAAGCTGCTCGCGGATCGGCTCGGGAAGCGATTCGGTCAAATCGGACAGCAGCACAGGAAGTCCCTCGAAGGACCAACGGAGGAATAAGTTCTTACCGCTTGCGGCGTAGCGGAGAGTCCGCTACGCCGCAAGCGGCACGGATCAAGAGCGCCAGCCCTGGTATAATAGTGAGCAGGATCGGACTGGTTCGCAAGCATTTTTCGCCTCGGAGTGTCCCCCATGCTTGAATGGTTCTCCCTCCTTCCTCTTCTTGCTCCCCCCGCCGCCCCTGAAGTTCCCTGGGCAAAACAGGAGTCGGCCCATCTCAAGAATATCCGTCAGGTGACGAAAGACTTCGTCCGCGCCGGCGAATCCTACTTCTCGCCGGACGCCAAGCGCATCGTCTTCCAGGCGGAAGAGAAGGACAGCGGCAATCCCTTCTATCAGATCTTCCTCATGGACCTCGACACGGGACGCACACGCCGCGTCAGCCCCGGCGTCGGCAAGACGACCTGCTCCTACTTCTCGCCCGACGGCAGCAAGATCATCTTCGCGTCGAGCCATCTCGATCCGGACGCGAAGAATCGCTACGCCCAGGAGCAGAAGGAACGCGAGGAGGAAGTGAAGAGCGGCAAACGGCGGCGCTACAAGTGGGACTTCGACCCGCACATGGACATCTTCGAGACGTCCGCCGACCTCTCGGGCAAGATCAAACGGCTGACCGACGCCAAGGGCTACGACGCCGAGGGCAGCTATTCGCCCGACGGCAAACAGATCGTCTTCTGCTCGAATCGTTCGGGCGAGAAGAACCTCGAGCTGTACATCATGGACGCTGACGGCAAGAACGTGCGCCAGTTGACGAAGTCGCCTGGCTGCTACAACGGCGGGCCGTTCTTCTCGCCGGACGGTAAGCGCGTCATCTTCCGCAGCGACCGCAAGAAGCCGGACCATCTGCAACTGTTCGTGATTGACGTCGATGGCAAGAACGAGCGAGAGCTGACCAACGACCTCGACTGGGTGCAGTGGGGGCCGTTCTGGTTCAAGGACAACAAGCACATCGTCTACGCGGCGGCGGACCACTCGAATCCGCAACTGAGGCCGAACTATGATCTCTACTGGATGAACATAGAAACCGGCAAGAAGGTGCGATTGACCTACTTCCCCGGCGCGGACGTGCTGCCGGTCTTCAGTCCGGATGGGACGAAGCTTATGTGGACCTCGACGCGAAACGACGCGCATCAATCGCAGATCTACCTCGCGGATTTCGTGCCACCCAAGGAGTGAGCCTCTCGCCCCTCTTCCTCGTTCCCACGCTCTGCGTGGGAACGTGTTCTTCGACGCTCTGCGTCGTCTTACGAACAGTCGCGTCACCTCCTAAGACGACGCAGAGCGTCGAAGAGCCGTTCCCACGCAGAGCGTGGGAACGAGGAAACGAGGAAAGCCGCAAGCGGCGGAAAGCGGAGGATGCCATGATCCGGGCGCCGCGAGGTTCCGAGCTTTCTTGCAAAGGCTGGGTGCAGGAAGCGGCCCTGCGCATGCTC
>JBBRIK010000238.1:0-7166 GCA_038221045.1 Gemmatales bacterium | reverse complement strand
ATGGAGGCGCTCACTGGATGCACGCGCGACGAGCTAATCGGCGCGCCATTCAAGGACTACTTCACCGACCCCGAGCGAGCCGAGGCAGGAATCAAGTTGGTGCTGGGCGAACGCAAACTCACTGACTATGAGCTCACCGCCCGCGCCCGGGACGGCAAGGAAACCGTGGTGTCCTACAACGCGACAACCTTCCATGACCGCGACCGGAAACTTCAGGGCGTGTTCGCCGCCGCCCGCGACGTCACTGAACGCAAACGCTACGAGCAATCGTTGCAGCAGGCCAACCGCGCCAAGAGCGTCTTCCTGGCCAATATGTCGCATGAAATTCGCACTCCCATGAACGCCATCCTCGGGTTCTCTCAGCTAATGCTCCGCGACCAGGACCTCACCCCCCGACAATGCCAGTACCTGGGAACGATCAACCGGAGTGGCGAGCATCTCCTTGCCCTGATCAACGACATCCTGGAGATGTCCAAGATCGAAGCGGGCCGCACGACCCTGAACCCTTCTACGTTCGATCTGCCCGTCCTGCTCAAAGACCTGGAGATGATGTTCCGCGTCCGCACCGATGAGAAGAAGTTATCATTCTCGGTGGAGATGATCGGCGACGTCCCCCAGTACATCGTGACCGATATTAACAAGCTGCGTCAGGTCTTCATTAACGTGCTGGGCAACGCCGTCAAGTTTACCGAGCAGGGCGGCGTTGCTTTGCGCGTGCTGGCGGACCGCGAGTGCGGGACGGTACCTTGTCTCCGGGTCGAGATCGAGGACACGGGTCCGGGCATTTCGCCAGACGAACAAGACAAGCTGTTCCGGCATTTCGAGCAGACCAAGACCGGACAACAGGCAGGGACCGGTACGGGGCTGGGCCTGGCCATCAGCCAGGAGTTTGTTCGCCTGATGGGCGGAGCCATCACGGTAAACAGCAAGGTTGGCAAAGGCAGCGTTTTCGTCATTCAGCTACCTTTGAAGGAGGGGGAGGCCCAGGCGGTGCAAGCGCGCGACAAGCCCCGGCAAGTCCTGAGACTCCAGTCCGGGCAGGCGACATGCCGGGTGTTGATTGCCGACGACATCGAGGATAACCGCCAGCTCCTGGCGCAGTTTCTGGCCCCCGTAGGTTTCGAGATCCGGCTGGCGACCAACGGAGCGGAAGCCGTCCAGGAGTTTGAGGCTTGGCGGCCCCATCTGATCCTGATGGATTTCCGCATGCCGGTAATGGACGGCCATGAGGCGATCCGCCGGATCCGGACCATGGCCGGCGGCAAGGACATCAAAATTATCGCCGTGACTGCCAGTGCGATGGACGAAAATCGCCTTGAGTTGATGGAGATCGGCGCGGACGATTTTATCAGCAAACCGTTCAGAGAAGCAGAGCTATTCCAGAAGATCCACACCCATGTCGGAGTGGAGTATCTTTACGCCGAGCAGCCCACAGCCGCGGCCCAGGAGGAAGCGGCCGAGCTTACACCCGAGTTCCTGGCCGGCTGGCCGCAAGACCTCATCGAGCCGATGCGTGAAGCCGTCATCACGGCGGATCTGGACCAGTTGCTGGCAAGGATCCAGGAGATTGAAGCCCGCGATCCTCGCATTGCTCAGGGGCTGCGCCGTCTGGCCGAGGGCTTCCAATACCAGAAACTGCTCGATTTATTCAGCGCGGTAGGCGTCCATTGAATCCTGGAGACCTACTCGCTAAGCTTGGCGTTAGGCCGCTGGAGCCTCGAAAAACCCAGCGTGAAGTTGGAGGCGAGATGACCATCAACGATCTGGACAAACTGGCAGCGCTCATCAAGCAGGAATCCCACGCTTTACTCGCGCGGTGGCGGCAACAGGTGCGGCAACTCCCTTCGGCGCGGCACCTCGACATCCCGACGCTCAACGATCACATTCCTGACCTGCTAGCCGAATTGGCTACGGCACTCCAATCAAAGTCTGACCAGACGAATCCAGAAGCGCTCAGCCAAAGCAGTGCTTCAGCTCATGGTCTGCAGCGTCTCCAAGATGCATTTGAGATTGAAGAGGTCGTTGCGGAGTATAACGTTCTACGCGGCTGTATCCACGATCTTGCCGACGAGAACGGTTTGAACTTGCAAGGGAAGTCTTTCCACACTATCAACCGGGTCTTCGACCACGCGATCGGCTTGGCCTTGCAGACCTATGCCACTCAGCGCGCGCTGGAGGTGCAGCGGCGCCGGGCAGAGTATCTCGCCTTTGTGGCACACGACCTCCGAACTCCACTGAGCGCCATTTCCTTGGCCGCGAGAATCCTTGAGCTGACGCTTCCGGAGCGAGGCAAGAGCGCTGAAACAGCCAAGGTGTTGAACGCCTTGCGTCGCAACGCCCAGCATCTCGAAGGGCTGGTCGGCAAGGTACTCGAGGAAAACGCGAATCTCCAAACGGAAATCGGGATCCAATTGGAGCGGCGCGAGTTTGATTTGTGGTCCCTTGTTGAGGGCCTCATTCACGATCTCCATCCAGTGGCAGGGACCTCCAGCACTCAGCTGATCAACAAGGTACCCGACGACTTGGTTGTCTATGCAGATGCCAGTTTGTTGAGGCGGGTCTTTCAGAACCTGATCGCCAACGCAATTAAGTACACCCCACGGGGAGAAATTATCATTGAGGCACGGGACCTTGGCGCGGAAGGCGCTGTTGAGTGCTGTGTCAGCGACAACGGTGCGGGAATCCCCGGAGAGCTTCTTGAAAAAATCTTCGACAAAGGAGAAACCGATCCAGAGAGTGCGGTCGGAACGGGCCTGGGTCTCGCCATCGTGAAGACGTTTACGGAGGCACACGGCGGGCAGGTGGCTGTCGAAAGCAAGGAAGGGGTCGGCTCGACGTTCCGGTTTTCGTTGCCTACCAAGGCGAATGCCAGCGGCCTAACAAAGTGAATGTAAGCGGTCTAACAACGTTTGAAGCCCGCGATCCCCGCATTGCTCAGGGGCTGCGCCGCCTGGTCGAACGCTTCCAATACCAGAAACTTCTTGATTTATTCGGCCCGGCAGTCCCTTCAGCAAATTCTTTACGCTCCCATTGCCCAGATGGCTCGACCGTTTTGGCATAAGAATAAGAATTGCGGCGAAACCCTGACGTTGCCAGCCGTGCCCCGCCCCTTCCCGGAGTACCGCATGACACGCATCCTTGTTGTCGATAACAACCGCCCGCAGGCGGCGGAGTTCGGGGTTTTGCTGCGGCAAGCGGGCTGCGAGGTGACGCTCGCGGACAACGGCCGGGAGGCGATGGACCTCCTCCGTCACGACGTCCCTGACGTCGTCCTCACGGATCTGGACATGCCCGAGATGGATGGGCTGGAACTGGTGCAGGCGATCCATCGCGATTACCCCGCCCTGCCCGTCATCCTCATGACCGCGATGGACAGCGAGGATGTCGCCGCGAAGGCCCTGCGCCACGGGGCGGCAAGCTACGTCCGCAAGCGGGGGCTGGCCTACCTGGCCCGGGAGGTCGTTCGGACCGTCGGGAGCGTCCTGGCGGTTGCCCAGGCCCTTCCCCAGCAGGAACGTGTGCTCGACTGCCTGACCGATAACCAACTTGGCTTCGTCCTCGACAATGACCCCGCCCTGGTCCCGCCCCTGCTCGGCTACCTGGAGCAAGTCGCCTCGCTCCTGCACCCCCGCGACCGGACCGAACGGATGCGGGTCGGGATGGCGCTGAACGAGGCCCTGCTCAACGCCATCCAGCACGGCAACCTGGAGCTCAGTTCCGACCTTCGCCAGGAGGATGAGGAGGTCTTTCGGAACCTCGGCGAGGAGCGGCGACGGCAGCCGCCCTACCGGGATCGACGAGTACGCATCCGAGCCATGCTGTCCCGCTCGGAGGCCGTCTACGTCGTGGAGGACGAGGGGCCTGGCTTCGACCCCGCCACGTTGCCCCTCCCCACGGACCCGGCCAACCTCGAGCGGATTGGTGGTCGCGGCCTGATGCTCATCCGCACCTTCATGGATGAGGTGGAACACAACGTCAAAGGCAACCGAATCACCCTGCGGAAGAGGTATACGACCACCGAGTGCCCGCGGCCCCCGGCGGATTCACGCTAACCGCCCGGACCGCTCGGGATCTTCGGAGCTGGCATGGCGACGGACCAGCGGTGGGCGTTGCGGGCCACGTTATCCTCCGGGGAGCACTGCCCGTTCCTCCGCGGAGAAGGTTCGGCGGGCGGCCAGGTAGCCAGCCTGGGCGCCGGTCCGCCGCTTGGTCTCCGGCAACCGCCTGATGCCGCTGCCCAGCCAGTGTTCGTACTAACGAGGCTCCGCCTCAGACGGAAGGCCGGAAGGCCGGAAGGCGTCACGAAGCGGAAAATCGTTGCAACCGCTCGTCCAGGGCGGTAACATCAGTCGTTGAGGTCGAGGCTCCAGAAGGCGTTCCTCTGGGAAAGATCGGCCCCGGGAGGGCACTATGAACAATCCTATCGTACTGATTCTTGTCGTGGTCTTGATTCTCGTCGTGCTGGGCGGCGGCTACGGCTACCGCAGGGGCAACAACGCCCTCGCTGGGGGCGGCGGCCTAGTCGGGTTAATCCTGATTATCCTCCTTATTCTGTTCTTGATGGGCCGTATCTAACTGTGATTGCATCCCCGTCCGGGGAGGGTTGGGCGCAGGTGAGCGATCAGGTCAGGTCAAGAGCGCCCAGACGGCCGGGCCGCTGGCGGCGTTCAGGAGAGCGGCCGGCGCACGCGCAGCACGCGGGCCTCGAAAACGACCGCCTCGCCGCCTACGCCACCGCCCCCAGCCGGCGCATGAACGATCAAGGACAATGCCTGGTCGCCAGAGAACAAAAGACAAGTTAAGTCTTCCGCGCACAGGTCTTCCCTGTCCAGGATCGACAGGCACCACGAGGTCTTGGATTATTCGAGTTATTTCACGGGCTCTTGGTTCAATGGGCGTACTTCGGCGAGTGGTTTGATCATCCACCGTGCGAAAACAGGAGCCTTCAATGAATCCGGAAAAGCCCAAAAGTGGTGTCGGGCAAACCGCCAACATCTTGGTAGTGGACGACACCCCCGCCAATCTCCAGGTACTGGCCGGCATGCTCAAGGAGCGCGGGTATAAAGTCCGTCCCGTTCCCAGCGGCAAACTGGCGCTTCTGGCGGCGCAACGCGATCCTCCGGACCTGATCCTGCTGGACATCAATATGCCGGAGATGAACGGCTACGAGGTGTGCAAACACCTCAAAGCCGACGACAGGCTCAAGGGCATTCCCATCATCTTCATCAGCGCGCTCACCGAACCCCTGGACAAGGTGAAGGCGTTTGCCATTGGCGGCGTGGATTACCTCACCAAGCCGTTTCAGATGGAGGAATTGCACGCCCGGGTCGAAACGCACCTGAAGCTCCGCCGCATGCAAATCGAGCTGGAGGAATACAGCCACTATCTGGAATTGGCGCGTGAGCGGCTCAAGATCGACCTGGAGTTGGCCCGCGAGGTGCAACGCAGTTTCCTGCCGCTGCGACTGCTCGAAGTCCCAGGCTACGAGTTTTTCGCCCACTACGAGTCGGCCTACGAGGTCGGCGGCGACTATTACGACTTCATCATGCTGCCGCAACAGCGCGTGGCCATCCTGTTGGGGGACGTGGCCGGCAAGGGGGTGGTGGCGGCCCTTCTCATGGCCAAACTCAGCGCCAACGCGAAGTTCTGCATGCTGACCGAACCCGATCCCGCGACCGCCATCACCAGACTCAACGCCTTGATGATCGAGTCGGGGATCGCGGATCGGTTTGTGACCCTGGTGGCGGCCGTCCTCGACCCCGCGAGCCACACCGTGACGCTGGTCAACGCCGGCCATCCGTCTCCTCTGATCTACCATCGCGCCATGCGCACCGTGGAAGAGGCGATCAGCACCACGGTGACCGGCTTGCCCCTGGGCGTCCTCGACGGCTTCGCGTACGACTCGTGCCAGATCGTATTGCAGCCGGGCGACAGCATCCTGGTGTTCACCGACGGCGTCACGGAGGCCACGGACGTCCGAGACCTCCAGTTGCAGACGCGCGGGCTGTATGCCGCCGTGCAAGGGGAGGCTTATTCCACCAGGGAACTCGGTGAGCAGGTGGTCAAGGTCGTCAAGCAATTCGCCACCGGTCGCAGCCAGAGCGATGACATTGCGCTGGTGGGCTTCGGGAGGACGGGCTAGGGATTCGAGGCGAGGGAGTTCGAGTTTTTCAGAAACTTCGCCCGCCGATGGGATTGACCCCCCGAGGTCCGCTGGCCGCGGCCGCATTTCCCCCGGATCGGCCATTTTTCCACCGTTTCCACGATTTCCGTCAACAATCCCTCCAAGACCGTGAGCCGCATGTCAGGTCTTCATTAGGGTGAACTGCTGGCTTCCGCCATTATCCTGTCGCCGCCAAGCAGACTCCATATCGGCCATGGGCTTCGCTACTTAAAGCAATGGGTCGAAGAGTTTACTTCGTTGCCCGCCGTGGCCGTGTGCTTCGTCAGGACACTGGACGTTGATCGCTAAGCTACGGCCTCGCAGGTTCCCTCGCTCCGACCCGCCAAATCCACAACGGGCGAACCCTGCGCTTTGTTCGGCAGAGCGCGCAGGAAAAACGGGCCAATCCGTTGACTTATCTCAACACAACGATATAATTGTGTTGGAGTCTTGATCTTCTTTCTGGCTATGCTGGTGGCGAGGTGGCCTGATGATCCCAGGGTTCGATCCGGGAGGGAACCTACCCCCAGGCGTCCACGTTACAACTTGGGCCTTGTTCGTCGCGAGGTTCGGATTAACTGACCACCGTTGCCGCCTCATCTCCGGGATGAAGCGGGCACTTGACTCGCTTAAGCGGGCCGGCTGTCTCCATGCCTACATCGATGGCAGTTTCGTGACCGACAAAGTGCAGCCTGGGGACTACGACGCATGTTGGGATCCCATCGGCGTCAACCCCGCCCTACTCGACCCGATCCTGCTCTGCTTCGAGAACCAGCGACTCCTACAGAAGATTGTCTTCTTCGGCGAGCTGTTCCCGTCCCACTCGCCAGCGAACATGGCGGGGCAGCGGTTCCTTGAGTTCTTCCAATCCGACAAGAATACCGGCTCCCAAAAGGGAATCGTTTTGATTAACGTGCAGGAGCTGCCATGATTAAAAACGAACGGCAGTACCGCATCACCAAGGCTGAGGCGGAGAAGTTCCAGGGTTCATTGGAGGGGTGGG
>JBBRIK010000237.1:0-7184 GCA_038221045.1 Gemmatales bacterium | reverse complement strand
GCAACTGGCAACTGGCAACTGGCAACTGGCAAAAGACTGGCAACTGGCAACATCAGGGAGTCGGCGGCTCCGACCGAGGTTCCCCAGGCAGATCATGCGGCGGCTCCCGATGGGGAGCAGGCGGCTCTGGCGGTGGCGCCGACACAAAAGGAGTCGGCGGCTCCGACCGAGGTTCCCCAGGCAGATCATGCGGCGGCTCCCGATGGGGAGCAGGCGGCTCTGGCGGTGGCGCCGACACAATCGGCGGAGGTGGAGCCGGCACGATCGGCGGAGGCGGAGCCGACGTCGGCAGTGGAGGAGCGACAGGCGGAGTCGGCTGACGCAAGGTCGGCGCCTCCACGCGAACGGCTGGCCCGGTCATCGGAGCGGCGGGCGGCGCGGGGGGCGCAGCCGGCGGAGACGTCAGCGATCCCTGATACGAATCCGCGTCGTCCTCCTCGAGATACACCTCGTCCATCTCCGCATCATCGACACGTTTTCTCATCAGGAAATAGACGATCGTGCTGCCACTCCAGAAGAAGCTGTAGCCGAAACCGAGGATGAGTAAGAAGAAGAAGTAGACCCAGATGCCGACGAGGACCGCGCCCACCTTGTTGAACCATGTCAGAGCGTCTTTCGACCTCTTTCCTTCGGCATCGGTGGCGCCCAGATACCGTTCGTAGGCTATGGGATCGACTCGGCCGGTCCCCGGATTGACGACCGGCGTGCCATCGACGGTCGCGTCCTTGAGCATCAGGTCGCGCCAGCCGAAGGACGTCGGCGTGTAGACGAACAGGAACGACGGTTCGCGGTCGGCAGTCCTGATCCACGGCGTTTGGCTAACGCCCCACTTGCTGAGATAGACCGCGAATGAGCCGACGAAGCCGACGAAGAACACCACGACGGCTCCATAGAACAGAGTCACTAAACTGCACCAGAGGTAGTACCACGGCGCCTGGAAGACGTAACTGTACGAACGGCTGACGGCCTCCCAACTATCGGTGCCCTCGGTGGAGATGGTGGCCGACATCAGCGGCCAGCCGATCAGGCCGATAAGGCCGACGGCCATCAGCACGCCGAAGATCAGCATGACCCACCACAACAGCCCACTGAAGACGTCGCCGACCCAGGGGAGCATGGTGACGAAGCCGAACAGCACCATGAAGATCAGGAGGAAACCGACGAAGAGCAGCGGGAACAAGGGCGCCGTCACGAACGACACCCAGCGGCGCACAGTGAAGCGGACCGCCTCCCCCAGCGTGATCTTCTCCCGGCGCGCGATCTGCACGGCGGCGATGCGCGTGATGGCTCCGCCGAAGATCGCCCAGGTGACCACGGTCCAGAACAGTACCAGGAGGAAGTAGAAGCAATTGTAAGCGCCGGCGTTGGGATGGAAGAAGTAGACGATGGGCCGAATCATCTTGACCAGAGGCTCGAGCAACACGTTCACCTGATCGTGCAGCAGCCAGTCGAAAAAGCCGCCCTTCTCCCAGCCGCCCGACTGTCCGGTCGCCAGCAGATAGGGGTTGGTGCCGCGGTCCTCGCTCGTGGGCCAGATGCGCATGTTCCCCGCCGGCCGCAACAGCTTCATCCGGGCGAGCTTTCGCACGAACTCCGGGTCATTGAGCCTGTCCAAAAGCGCTTTATTATCGGGCTTGGCCAACTCCTCGGCTGGGGGGGCGCCCTTCTCCAGTCGCTTGAGAGCGTCGTATTCGTCGCGATCGCGGGCAAAGTCGGCGGCGGTGAATCGTAACTTCTCGTCGGGATCCCCAGCCGCCCGGTAGAGCAACGCCCATTGCTCGTAGTCCTTGCGGTACTCCGCCCACATGGCCTGGGGGCGCTTTTCCGGGTCGAGATGGCTCACGCGCTGGGTGTACTTGGCGACGTCGAACTCAACTTCTTTGTAGCTGAAAATGGCGGCGAGGAGCCACCATCCGAAGGCCATCGTGATGATGCCGGCCGCCGCGAGCAGCAGCTTGTTGAAGTCCAGGGCGATGCGGAAGCCCTGGAAAATTGCGATCCACGGCAGCCGCTGGCTCAAACTGACCTCGCGCGGCTCGCCCTTGTCCTCTGCCATACGATCTCCTTTGCACGTCCCTGAACCGCGTCCGGGGACCAACCCTGTAGTCTGCCGAATTGATTTTCAGAATAGGGATTCTACGGGGAGTGAGAAGAGATGCCAGAGGACGGAAAAGCAGCGAGCGGTCCGGCGGGTGGGAACGCCGGACCGCTCGCTGTCTCAAATGCTCACCGGAGCAAGGGCTTCCGGTTCCGTTCTTCCGCTCGTCGTCGCCTTCCACGCAGGCCCTCAGAACTTGAACGCAACACCCAGTTCCAGGCCATGCAGCAGCCGAAAGGCTCGATCGTATTCCGGGGCGACGGCCGAGTAATCGAAATCGATCGGATGGAGCGACGTCTTCGTGTTGAAGTAGGTATTGATGTTGTAACCCGCCCTCACCTGGACGCCCTCATAGGGATACCAGTTGAGGTTCAGCGACGCACCCAGTTCGGGCACCAGGGTGTAGTCGGTTCGAGAACGCTTTCGCTCCGGTCCCATGTGCCGGTCGCCGCGCTCGTACTTCGCGATTTCCTTGACGAAGTTGATCATCGGCGTCACGAAGGGCTCGAAGCTCACCGACAGGCCATTGCCGCAGTACCAGTCGTTGGAACAGCCGATCTTGATGCCGTACATGCGGTTGGAGATGACGTTGCTGTAGAAGGCGTTCCACACGTCGGCGCTCTGGCCGTCGAGATCGAAGTCGAAGGTCTTCCAGTTGAAGTTCTCCCAGAACCAGACCATGCGCGGCCCAATGAAGGCCGCCGACCGATGAGTCTCCGACTCGTAAAAGGCCGGCAGACGGTAGATCAATTCGTACATCTCGTTCCGCTGCGTGTACGAAATGGTCATCAGGTCGGCGGCATTCCAGACGCCAAAGGCAGACGCCCCGACAACGTCATTCCCCGGACCGGAAAAGTCGAGCGGAAAGTTGTTCACTGGGGAGAACAGAAAGCTTTCCTGAAAGCTGGCACCGACGTTGAGGTCAGGCGGAATCGGCGTCGCGACGGCGGAATACCGGACCGTGGACAGGTGCCACCAACTCAGTTCGACGGCGCTGCCGTCGAAGAAGCGATAGCCGCCGAAGATCTTGAATCCCGGTTGATACGAAGGCGGCCCCGTCACCTGATGGGTGTTGAGCGCTTCCTTCATGGAGCCGACGAAGGCGGAATTGCCGCTGATGCCTTCAATGTCCTTGAAGCCCCGGGAGGCGACCGTTTGATGCCCCAAAGGGATCGTCTGCCTGTACAGGAGGAAGTCGCCGCCTCCGAAGAACCCTTCCTCCGGCCGCGGGCCGCCCAGCGGCGTCGGCAGTAACGTATCGGGTAAGGCATACCCCAGCGCGTCCTGCGTTTGTCCCCTTGAGGGGACGAGCGCCAGGATCACCACGAGCAGTCCGGTCCACCCCAAGCCCCATTTGTTGCGCATAAGCCCCACCTCTCGTCCGTGACGCAGAGGCGCGGCACCCTCGGATCGGCCTACCATCCCCCAGGCCGCGACGGCAAGCCGTCGCGCGAGTGTGCCCGCTCTGACACGGGTGAACGCGATGAGTCCATGATCGAAGGGTGGAGAGGATAACGTGGCCGCTGAGGGTGTCAAGACCAGATTCAGACTTTCTTGCCGCTTGCGGCTTAGCGGCCAGTTTCTGTTAAGGAGCGGCGCAGAGATCGAGCAGAATCAGTTTGTGCTTCCTCTGCTCTCTCGATTCCCAGGAGAAACTTCGTTCGCAGGCGATCACCTCGCGGAATCGCGCCATCCTCAGCGATTCCAGATCCTGACGGCGAACGATGAGCCAGCGCACTTTCTGATGCCGGAGACCGTCCACCAGCGATTCCTCTGTCTGATACTCCGGCAGGGAATCCCTCTGGCCGAGATAGAAGACAATCTCCCGATTGCGGCACAATGCTAACGGACCCGGCGACGAGTCGAGTTGCCGCGTGACCTCGGACGCGAATTGCTTCCGCGTGCGGTACGCTTCCATCCCCGGCAATGCGCACAGGAATAGATACGCCAGAAACGAGACAGCGATCAGGCTCAGCGAGAGCGCGATCCGCCCCCGTGTGAATCGCCTGACGGCAAGGACGATCCCCACGAGGGCGGCCGTCCACGCCAGCACGAACAACGGCCGATTCGGGAGGGCGGGCAACGTATCCCAGGGAGCGGGCAGAAGGCTGGACGCCGGCAAGAGGACCACCGCGCTCAACACCGATACGAGAGCGATCAGAACGTATCCCGCGATCAACAGCCGGCTGGCGATGCCCTTCCACGACAACTCCGCCTCCGCGAGCGGGCGAGCGATCAGGATCGCTCCCGCCGGCAGGATGGGCAGCAAGTAGTAACTGCGGCGCGACGAGGAAAGCGTGAAGAACAGGAACAGTCCCCAGAAGTAGACCAGAGCGAAGCGATTCCCTCTACCTGACGCATCCACCATGCGGCAGCGCTGATGTGCTCGCACCAGCGCAGCGGGCAACAACGGCGACCACGGAGCCAGCAGCAGAAAGATAACGCCCGCGTAAAGATAGATCGGCCCTCGATGATTGACCGGGTCGTAGAAGCGGCGAATATTCTCCCGATAGACCATGGCCAGCCCTTCGGCCGAATGCGCGACTCCATACGAGAGCAGGAAAGGGAGCAGATAGAGCAGCACACCCAGAGGAACGGCGAACAACGATTTCCTGTTGAAGAACCAGCGATTCCTCGCGACGAGCGCACGGAACCACCCTTGAGAACGCACCGAGTCGGTAGTTGCGGGAAGGGAGCAGTACAGGCCAATGACGAGGACCGGCAACACGAAGCCGAGCAGCCCCTTGGTGAGCGAGGTGAGAGCCATGATGAGCCACAGGCCCAGGACCCACCAGCCGTCGGGGCGCTCCTCATTGCGGAGGAACAGCCAGAGTGCGGCCAGGACGCCGGTCACTGTCTCGACGTCGGTGGAGGCCGTGCGCGAAAAGAAGACGAAGGAGAAGCTGCTCGCCAGGATGACGCCGGACAGGATGGCGGTCCGGTCGTCGAACAGCCGCCGCGCCATCAGCATGACGAGGACGACTCCCAGCAACCCGCTGAGGGCGCACGGCAACCGAGCCGCCGTCTCATCGACGCTGCCCCCGATTAAGGAGGCCAGCAGCACCAGCCAATACGAGCCGAGCGGCTTGTCGTAGTAGGTCTTGCCGTTGATCGTGGGCCAGAGGTAATCGCTGTTAAGCTGCATCTCGCGCGGAATTTCCGCCCAGCGCACTTCCTCCGACCACAAGGCACGCTCGCCCAGACGAGCGAGGAAGAGGAGGGCCGTCAGAACGAGGACGGCGAGGAACGCCAGCGCGAAGCCTCGATTTGATTTCGTAATCGGGATACATCCGAAGTGCATCCGTCTTCTCCGGCTCCGACAACACCGCGAGCGTCCGCATCATACTCGCCGGCATCACCGAAGCCAGAGCAACTCCCGCAAGGCAACCTGGGAGGCTTGGAACGCTTGCGGCGTAACGCGATCACGCGGAAGGGTCACTCGCGGGCCGCTGCACCAGGACGGGGGCGTGCGATCCGCGAATGACCTTGTCGGCCACACTGCCCGACCACAAGCGCTTGAGGCCGCTGAAGCCATGCGTCTCCAGGGCGATTAGGTCGCATCCCCACTTGGCCTCAGTCAGAATCGCTTCCGTGGGCGGCTCATCAAGGACGACGCGGGTTTCGACCTGCACTCCCTCGGCGCGAATACCCTCGGCGATCCTTGCGAGATAGGCTTCCGCCTCCAACTTGTGCCGCTGGCGCACCGCCTCCAGTTCATCGACCATAAAATGAACGTGCTGAGCGGCCACTTCTCCACCCGGCTCGAAGGCCAGGTTGGCCGGGATGTCCGTCTGCACGGCGCGAACCAGAATGCAACAGCCGTTCATCGCGCGGGCCAGTTCCGTCGCCGGCGCGATCATCTGTTCGGAGAGCGGCGTGCCATCAAGGGGGATCAGGATGCGCTCCAGCGCCAGGTCCGCCGTCAGGTCGGGCGGTTGTTCGGAGGGATGGACCAGCAAGAGCGGAATCGGCAGTTCGCGGATGAGTTCATCGCTGATGCTGCCGAGCCAGAATCGCGCCAGCGGCCCGCGCCCGTGCGTCGTCATCACCACCAGGTCGGCGAAGCCGGCTTCCACGGCGCCCCGGATCGCGTCGGCGATCTCGCCCTCGCCTACATGGACCGTGACCGTCAAGGAGTCCACCTCCTGAATCCGCTCGGCCACCCTCTTGAGATAAAGCTCGGTTTCTCGATGGTACTCGGATTTTACCAGGCTCCGCTGCGCGCCATGTTCCAGGACCTCTGAGGCGAAGGCGGGCAGCACGCGAACCAGACTCAACGACGCTCTGGCACGCCTCGCGATGCTGAGTGCAACGGGCAGGGCGTGTTCTCCGAAGGTCGAGCCGTCCAGCGGGACCAGGATTGTCCGGATCATGGCTGTCCTCCTTCTCTTGAGACTCGTGCGATTGCTCTGTCTTTCTATTGCACATTGCATACCTGCCAAACCAGAAGAGCGCCCAGGACGGCGAACAGGCCGCACTTCACGAGGAAAACTCGCCGCTGGAAGCGAGGCTCCGCGCGCGGATCGGTCAGCAGGCTGCGCAAGAAGTCGATTCGCTTCGCGATGGTCGAGTGCTGCCACGATTGCAGGAAGCCCGGTTTATCGCGGCTGATGCCATTGAGGATCGCGACTTTCTCCAGCGCCTGGATGAAGGTGCGGATGCCCGTTGGACAGAGCGTCCGTCCGCCCTGGGGAAGCGTCGTATCCGACAGATGGGTGTAACAATCGGGATCGGCGCACGACACGGCCCGGCAACCGTAAATGTCCGCCTGACGCTCACAACGCCGCGACAAGAAGCCGAACACCACGAAGATGTACAATCCGAGGGCCACGACGGCCGGTATCACGGCCAGGTCGCCGCGCTCGCGGAAATGCAGAACGTCCTTGAGCTGGTTTTCCCACGGCATCAGCACCATGCTCAGCACGGTCATGCTCGTCAGCAGAAAGGTCAGATAGTAGAGGATGTGATGGTGCTTGATGTGGCCGACTTCATGGCCGAAGACCGCCTCCACTTCTGCCGGCGTCAGTTCGTCGAGCAGGCGATCCGTCAGCAGGACATAGCGCAGTTGCGGCACGATACCGACGAC
>JBBRIK010000236.1:0-7187 GCA_038221045.1 Gemmatales bacterium | reverse complement strand
AAGGCCACGCTCGTGACATCGATTTTGTGCCCCTTGAAGGTCTGGAGTTCCTGGCCGCTGGCCACGTCCCACACTTTCACCGTGCCGTCCGCTCCCGCACAGGCCAGGCGCTTGCCGTCGGGGCTGAAGGGCACGCCCTTGACAGGGTGTGTGTTCCCCTTGAGGGTCAGGAGTTCCTGGCCGCTGGCCGCGTCCCACACCTTGATAAGTCCACTGTTGATGCCACCAAGGCCATACATGCCGACGACGCCCGCGAACCGTTTGCCGTCGGGGCTGAAGGTCAGCCTGTCGATGCCGTCGGGGAGGTCCTTGAGCAAAGTCCGGACTTCCTGGCCGGTGGCGGCGTCCCACACGCGCAGCGTGCTCGTCCGATCAACTTTTGTGACCAGTTTGCCGTCGGGAGTAAAAACCCCCTCCCTTCCCTTGAGGGTCAGCTTCCCATGCTCCCCTGGCAGGTCCCATAACCTCACCGTCCCGTCCCCGCCCGCGCTGGCCAAGCGTTTGCCGTCGGGGCTGAAGGCCACGCTCTGGACCCCGTCCGTGTGCCCCTTGAGGGTCAAGATCTCCTTGCCGCTGGCCGCGTCCCACACCTTCACAGTCGTGTCGTTTTGGGACGCGCTGGCCAGGCGTTTGCCGTCGGGGCTGAAGGCCACGCCACTGACCCAGCCCGTGTGCCCTTTGAAAGTCAGGATCACCTGGCCGCTGGCCGCGTCCCACACCTTCACCTCGCCTAATTCTGCGCCGGCCAACCGTTTGCCGTCGGGGCTGAAGGCAATGTTCCGGACAGTGCCGATGCGCCCCTGGAGGGTCACGACCTCCTGGCCGGTTGCCGCGTCCAACACCTTCACCGGCTCTGACCATGACGCGCTGGCCAGGCGTTTGCCGTCGGGGCTGAAGGCCACACTCGACCATCCACCCGATTTGTGCCCCTTGATCGCCAGGACCTCTTTGCCGGTGGCCGCGTCCAACACCATAACCAGATGGTGCCGTGACGCGCTGGCCACGCGTTTGCCGTCGGGGCTGAAGGCCACGTTATTGAACCACTCTGCCCCTTTCCCCTCCTCGAACTTCTGGCCCAGATGGGTCCAGACCAGTTGACCGCTGGCCACGTCCCAAATCTTGATCTCGCCCGCAAACGACGCGCTGGCCACGCGTTTGCTGTCGGGGCTGAAGGCCACGCTCATGACATTGCTGGTGTGTCCCGTCAGGGTCCAGAGCACTTGACCGCTCGCCGCGTCCCAGACCTTCACCTCGCCTGGTATATAGGTACCCTGCTGGTCAGCGTGGCCTCTGCCCGCGCTGGCCAGCAGTTTGCCGTCGGGGCTGAAGGCCACGCCATAGATCCCGTCTTTGTGTCCGCGCCAGGTTTGTTGATTCTGATTGGCCAGCGTGTACAGGAAGTCGTGCTCCCAGCCGCGGAAGTCCGGGCGGCATTGTTTCAGGTAGTGATAAAGAAGGGGAACGTTGTTGGTTTCCCATTCTCTTTGTGCGGAGACAATGTGGGACGCATACAGGCGCCGTTCGGCCTTGGTCTCATTGGCCTCAGCCTGCTTCCGCGCCGCCTTTTCCTCCCCGGCCAACCGCAGAGCCTCGTCACCGGCCTCCCTGGCCTCATCGCGCGCCGCCACGGCGTCGCTCTCGGATCGCACGGCCTGCACCCAACCCCACGAAGTGCCGATCACTCCCGCGATCAGCAGCAGCAGTAATGCCGCTGCGGCGATGACGGGGCCGCGGTTGCGCTTGAGGAACTTGCCCAGCCGGTAGGCCGCGCTCGGCGGCCGCGCCTCCACCGGCTCCTCGCTCAGATACCGCCCCACGTCCGCCGCCAGGGCGCTGGCCGTCTCGTAGCGCCGCGTCCGGTCCTTTTCCAGCCCCTTCATCACGATCCAGTCCAGATCCCCACGCACCAGCGCCGACAGCCCGCCCGGCTCCATGTTGCGCCGCGCCGACACCGCCGCCAGCGCGTCACCCAGCGTGCTCAGCCGCGTGCTCGGGTTGGGCGGCTCCTCCTCGCGGATGATGCGCCGGATCTCGTCGAACGCGGCCGCGCCGAAGCGCTGGCGGTCGAACGGCGTCGTGCCCGTCAGCAGTTCGTACAGCAGCACCCCCAGCGCGTAGACGTCGCTGCGCGTGTCCACGTCGAGGGCGTTGAGTTCCGCCTGCTCGGGGCTCATGTAGAGCGGCGTGCCGATCATCTGCGTCAGGCGCGTGTAAATGGTCTTGGCAGTCAAGGGCTGGCCGACGGCCTTGGCCACGCCGAAGTCGATCACCTTGACCACCGGCGTGCCGTCGTGCGGCGCGATCAAGACGTTCGATGGCTTCAGATCGCGGTGGATGATGCCCTTGGTGTGGGCGTGCTGCACCGCCTGGCAGACGCTGACGAACAGCCCCAGTCGCTCACGCGGCGTCAACTGATGCTGGTCGCAGTAGTCCGTGATGGGGACGCCCTTGACCAGTTCCATGACGAAGTAGGGACGGCCGCTCTCGGTGGCCCCCGCGTCGAAAATCCTGGCGATGTTGGGGTGGTCCATGAGGGCCAGGGCCTGCCGTTCGGCCTCGAAGCGGGCGATGACCTCGCGCGTGTCCATGCCGGGCTTGATGACCTTGAGGGCGACCTTGCGGCGGACGGGCTGCTGCTGCTCGGCGACGAAGACCAGGCCCATGCCCCCTTCGCCGATCTGCTCCATCAGTTTGTAGGGGCCGATGACCGTGCCGGTCCGTTCCAGAATCGGCTGATCGACCGTAAGCGCTGGTGACCGGAGAAAGCTGCGCTCCTCGTCGTGAACGTGCAAGAGCGCTTCGACGCGAACCCGCAGCGCCTCGTCGGTCCCACATGCTTGCCGCAGGTATGCGTCACGCACTTCGCGGCCGTCGATCTTGCGGGCCAGATGAAAGATGGCTTCTTCGTCGAGAGGATTGGTCGCCATGATCGGCCTCGTGGTTCGTGGAGCAGGTCCACTTTACCATGCGAAATCCAGCGACCGGTTCCCCAATTGATTTTTGGTTTTTTCAGAAAGATTCGAGTTCAAGGCGGAGCCAGGAACGGGCGTAGGCCCAGTCGTTGTCGGCGGTCGAAGGAGAAATGCCGAGGACGGTGGCGGCCTGCTCGATCGTCAGACCGGCGAAGAATCGCAGCTTGACCAGCTCCGCCTTGCGCGGGTCTTTCTGTTCGAGCTTGTCGAGGGCTTCACTGATTGCAAGCACCCGGTCGTCGGAGTCCTCGCGGCCTGGCTCGACGGCGTCCAACTCGACGCGCTGCCGATCGCCGCCGCGCTTGAGACTGCGTTTCTGACGAGCGCGCTCGACGAGGATGCGGCGCATTGCTTCCGCAGCCGCGGCGAAGAAGTGGCGGCGATTCTCGAACCTTTGCGGCGCCTCCGGGGACTCACCTCCCCCGCTCGCCAGGCGCAGGTACGCTTCATGCACCAGAGCCGTGGCGTCGAGTGTCTGGCCCGGCTTCTCGTGCGCCATCTGCGCCGCAGCGAGTTTGCGCAATTCGTCGTAGACCAGCGGCAAGAGTTGTTTCGCGGCGGACGGATCGCCCCGCTCGATGGCGGACAGGATGCGCGTGACTTCGCTCATGCTTGTAAGTATA
Source organism: Gemmatales bacterium (assembly GCA_038221045.1). GTDB lineage: Bacteria > Planctomycetota > Planctomycetia > Gemmatales > Gemmataceae > JBBRIK01. Next base: position 3,592 of record JBBRIK010000236.1, on the reverse strand, counting down.
GCGGCTAGAAGCGAGGCATCGATCCTGGGTTAAGCGTGCGGGCTGGTCTCGACCCACCGTGGCTCAGATGGCGGGCCAGCCTGTGGTCGGCTGTGGATGAATCTCTGCGCTGGAACTGTTCCCTGCACAGCACCTCGCCTGCCTGAACTTGCGCGCGTCGGTCCGACACACCGAAGCACTGTCGAGCGAAGCGGCTGCGGCCTACGCTCACATAGGCCATCGGAACCAGCTGCGATTCCGCAGGTCGGCGCAGAAAACGAAGGTTTTCTTGGGGTTCCATGGCTTGCGGCTTCTTCTGGCTCCCATTCGAGTCCGTTATGTTGCGCCCACGCACGAACCCCACGCGCAAAACGAAGGCCTACTCCGTGCAGGAGCCACATCTGAAGACCGATTCGCAATCGACACCAGATAACCGCCTCAGCCACATAGCCAGGGTTCTGTTCCCCAAAACGTGACTGGAGAAAGGTCAGAAGCGCCGCTGACGTTGCAGCAAATACTCCATCAGCGCCTTGTCGAAACTGATGCTCGTGTCGATCGGCACATAGTCGATGTTGGCTGTGGCACACTCCTTGCGATAGAACTCGCGAAAATCCTGAATCGCACTCAGATAGTCCGGCCTCATGCCGCGGGCGTCGATCGTCAACTTGCCCTCCTGCTCCACGTCCTCGAACTCGATCAATCCCTCGAAGGGAAAGTTCACCTCGGCCTCGTCGAGGATGTGAAACAGGATGACCTCGTTGCCGCGATGCCGTAGATGATGGATGCTCTTCAGGACCGGCTCGGGATCGGTCAGCAGATCGCTGAATAGCATGACCAGGCTCTTGGTGCGGATCATGGCCGCAAGCTGATGCAGGCAGGCCGCCACGTCGGTCTGACCCGATGGCTTCAGGTTTGCCAGGATCGACAGCATCGTCCCCAACTGCGAGCGCTTGCTCTTGGGCGGCAGCGAGGCGCGGATGGCAGTGTCAAAGGTCACCAGACCGACCGGGTCCTGCTGGCGAATCATCATGTAGCCGAGGGCCGCCGCCAAGCAGATCGCGTAATCGAACTTCGTCAATTCCTGGCGATAGGTGTAAGCCATCGACGCGGACAGGTCCATGACCAGGTAGCCGATGACGTTCGTCTCGGCCTTGAAGCGCTTGACGTAATAGCGTTCCGTCTTGGCGTAGACGGTCCAGTCGAGGTCTTTGAGGTCGTCGCCGTAAACGTACTTGCGATGCTCGGAGAACTCGACCGAGAACCCCTGGAAAGGCGAGGCGTGCAGGCCGGACAGGAAGCCCTCGACGATGAACTTCGCCTTCAGGTCGAGGCGCGCCACCTGATTGATGACTTCGGGACGCAGGTACTTCTCGGTACTCATCGTTTGACCGCCCTTAGTATTCCTGCAATAGCAACGTCCCGTCCGCCGCGAAGAAGCCCTCGCTGTCGTACTGATACACGCCGTCGGTCGCCTGAGCGAGATAGCGGCAGAGTCCTTCGCAGATGCGGTCGAGGCGAACCTCGTCGGCGTGGTCCAGCGGCCGGCGCAGCGTGTAGAGCTGCTTCGTCTGAATGACGCGCTCCATCAGGGCCGGGTAGTTGGGACTGTAATCGCACGTCTCCAGCCATGCGGCCCAGGTGTTCAATTCATGGCGGATGTCCGGCTCGCTCGACAGATAACACTCCAGCAGGAGCGGGGCGACGTTCTCGGCCAGGGGGAATCCCAGCGAGGTCCAGCCGGCATCGTCGCCGCGAAACTGGGCCGCCGCCTCCACGCCCAGGCCGCGCAGCACTTCCAGCACCGCTTCGGGACGCGGCTGCGCCTCACTCGCCCCGAAGACTCGATACCAGCGGCTCATCGGCGGTCCTCCCCGCTCATCTTATCAGAGTTCCGCCCGGACTATCGCCAGTCTTCGGCGACGGAGTATCATGAGCGGCTGGCAAGAGGACGGCGGGCCTTCGAGAAGGGAGGAGGCGATGCTGGCGCAGCGGGTGCAGTACTTTCGCGAGTCGGTCATCCGCGAGATGACCCGGCTCGCCAATCAGTTCGGAGCGATCAACCTCGGCCAGGGCATGCCCGACTTCGAGGCGCCGCAAGAGGTCAAGGACGCTGCCTGCCGCGCCATTCAGGACGGCTTCAACCAGTATGCCATCACCTGGGGCGCTCCCGTTCTGCGCAAGGCCATCGCCGCCAAGGCGAAAGCCTTCAACGGCATCGACTGCGATGCCGACGCCAACATTACCGTCTGCTGCGGCGCGACCGAGTGCATGATGGCGACGATGCTCGCCCTGATCGATCCGGGCGACGAGGTCATCGCGTTTCAGCCCTTCTACGAGAACTACGGTCCCGACGCCCTGCTTTCGGGAGCGACCCCCGTCTGGGTGCCGCTGCATCCGCCGCACTGGACCTTCGATCCCGATGAAGTCCGCCGCGCCTTCACGACGAAGACGAAAGTCATCATCCTCAACACGCCCAACACCCCGACCGGCCACGTCTTCTCGCGCCAGGAGTTGACGTTCATCGCCGAGTTGTGCCAGGAGCATGACGTCATCGCTCTGGCCGACGAAATCTACGAGTACATCATCCACATCGATCGGCCTCACGTCAGCATCGCGACGCTGCCCGGCATGACCAACCGCACGGTGACGATCAGCGGCCTGTCGAAGACGTTCAGCATCACCGGCTGGCGGCTCGGCTACTGCATCGCGCCGCCGGAGATCACGTCCGGCATTCGCAAGGCGCACGACTTTCTGACCGTCGGCGCGCCGCATCCGCTCCAGATCGCCGGGGCCGTCGCGCTCGGGTTACCGCAATCGTATTACGACAAGTTGGGCGATGGCTATCGGCGTCGCCGCGCCATCTTCTTGCCCTATTTGCATCGAGCGGGATTCGAGGTGTTCGAGCCGGAGGGGGCCTATTATGTGATGACCGACATCACGCCGCTGGGAGGCACCGACGACACCGAATTCGTCAAGCGCATGATTCACGAGGTGGGCGTGTCGGCGGTGCCGGGCAGCAGTTTCTACAGCCCGCGCGAACGAGGCAAGACGCGCGTGCGTTTCATGTTCGCGAAGAAGGACGAGACCCTCCACGCCGCCGGCGAAAGGTTGTTACGTCTGCGCTCGACGTGAGAGTATCCTCCGAAGTTGATTCACGAGGTCCAATCAAGGCGAAGGGACAATGCGGTCAGCAGCGCTCGTAGCGGTTGCCGGGCAGCCGGCGCACGATCTTCTTCATTTCCATCGTCAGCAGCATCCCCGCCAGCGCCGACACTCCCAGCCCCAACTGCTGGACCATCTCGTCGAGGTGCTTCGGACCCTGGGCCAGAAAGTCCCACACACGCCGCTGTGTCTCGTCAAGGGCCGGCGGCGGAGAGGGGGGTACGGCCGGCATGTTCTTCTCCGCGAGGATGCGATTCGACACGCCCTCGACTTCCTCCAGGATGTCGTCCACGCCGCGACAGAGAATCGCCCCCTGACGAATGAGTGCGTTGGTCCCGCCGCTGGCCTCGTTCTCGATCGATCCCGGCACGGCCAGCACAGTCCGCCCCTGCTCGGCCGCGTGCTCGGCCGTGATGAGAGCGCCGCTCTTCTGGGCTGCTTCGATGAGGAC
>JBBRIK010000235.1:0-7197 GCA_038221045.1 Gemmatales bacterium | reverse complement strand
CATCGGGACTGAGGCTCATGCGGAAGGCGTTCGACGCCGCATTGTCGCGGACGTCGGCCAGCAGCAGTCCCTTCGGCGCGACCACCGACTTGAACAGGGTGCTCTGCTGCCAGTTGGTGTTGGCGAAATAGACCGCTCGGCCATCGATGATGACGCGCCCACCGCCCCCGCCGCGCCGGTCGGGCTTGACGTAGCTGTAGAGGAAGCGCTGAGTCGGATGACCGACGACCACCTGGCCGGGGATCGACGTCTTGCTGACCGCACCCGTCTTCAGATTCAGTTCCTGGATTTCCTGATCGGCGGGAAAGTACGCCCGATCCTGCACGGGAAACACTGCCAGCGACGACGGCAGCGGCATTCGCATCGGATAGGTGTTGACGACCTTGCCGGTCAGCGGCTCGATCATCTCGATCCGGCCCGGATCGTTGGCCACGATGTAGAGGTGTCCCTGCACGAGACAGGAGGCGAAGAGCGGCTTCCTCACGGCGATCTTCTGCACACTGGGTTTGTCCTCGGTGCCGATGACGTAGTAGTAGAGAGCGCCCTTGACGAGGCCGATGATGTAGCGGCCCTGGGGATCGGGCAGCAGTTCGCTGACCGTCTCGGTGATGGTCTTCTCGATGGTGACGGCATCGAGTTTCGCGGGGTTTTCCCTTTTGGCGAGGACGGGCAATTTCTCGCCGAAGTGCATGAGCGGCGCGACCTCTTCGCCCTCGGCCTTCTCGAAGTACTGGAGGACCATGCGCATGTCGCAATTGGGAGCGCGGTCCTGGAGGGCGAGGGCGATGGAGACGGCGGCGGCAAGGTGCTTGCCCTGGCTGTTGAGGGCGATGGCCAGGTTGCGATACGCCTTGCCGCGCTGCTTGAAGCGATTGTCGGAGTCTTCGAGGATGGCGCGCGTGAACCAGAGGTTCGCGTCGTCGAACTCCTTGAGTTTGGCGTAAGTGATGGCGAGATTGACGGCGGCGACGGCCGAGATGTTGTGCGAGCGCCGCACGTCGCCGGACAGGCTGGTCTTGTACCCTTCGATGGACTCCTCAATGTTGCCGAGTTCGCCCTGGGTGATGGCGCGCTGGAAGTGGGCCATCTGGCACTGTTTGTCGAGCTTGATGGCTTCCTCGAAGGCGGCGACGGCCTCCTTCCCCTTCTTGCTCTGGGCGAGCTGGAGTCCACGCTTGATGTGCTGAGCGGCCTCCAGGTTTTTGGTGGCGAACCGATCGCGAAGGTCCTCCTCTTGCGAACGGCTACCGGCCGCCAAGAGTACGAGAACGATGAGGACCGAAAGGGTGCGTGAGAAGGACATGTGCCAATCTCTTTCGTGAAAGTTCAAGGGGCTACTCGATGAGGTTTGCGGATTGGATCGCAGCATCCTACCCCGGCAGCGCTCCGCATACAAGGACCATGTGACGAACGTCAGAAATCAGTCGAGCGAGGCGGGGCGCCTCGCTCGACTGATCCTGCGTCGTTCTCAGCGGAATCTTGATGGGACGCTATTCGCGCAGTTTGGAGGCGAACTGCTTGCGCAACTTCGCCACCTTCGGATTGATGACGGCGACGCAATAACCCTGGCCTGGGTTGCCGCGGAAATAGCCCTGGTGATAGTCTTCCGCCTTGTAGAAGGCCGGGAGCGGCACGACCTCTGTCACGATCGGTCTGCTCCAGACCCCGCCGGCGTTCATCGCCGCGATCTTCGCCTCGGCGTGCTGCTTCTGCGCGGGAGAATGATAGAAGATCGCCGAGCGATACTGCGTGCCATGGTCGGCGCCCTGGCGGTTCAGCGTCGTCGGATCGTGGATGACGAAGAAGACGTCGAGAAGATCGGCGAAGGAAAGGACGGCCGGATCGAAGGTGATCTGCACCACCTCGGCATGACCGGTCGCGCCGCCGCACACCTGTTGATAGGTCGGATTCGCCGCGCTCCCACCGGTGTAGCCCGACTCGACGCGCTCGACGCCGCGCAGTTGCTCGAAGACGGCTTCCAGACACCAGAAGCAGCCGCCGCCCAGCGTGGCGACCTCTCGCACCCCGTCTCCACTTGTCATGTCAGCCCTCATGGTTGTTCCTCGCGTTGGTCCTCCTTTATCGTGGCGGGCGGGAGTGCTCGCTGCAAGGGGCAGCTTGCCGGATCGACGTCCCTGCCGTCTCGATAAGCATGCAGCAGCGCCTTCGACTGCTCGGCCAGCAGCCGGCGCGTCTCGCGGCGCTTGCCCTTGATGCGCGGGATGACCATGTTCTCGTAGCCGGTCGTTTGATGCCGCATCCAGGCAATAACCGCTGCCTCGGCACGGCGAGCGAGAGGGATGCGCTGGGTACGCGCCACCGTGCCGCTGCCGACTGGAGTCGCGTGTTCGGTCACGGCTCGCGCCAGCCGCCCAGCCAACTCGGAATAGCGAACCGCGAAGGCAAGATAGTCCAGCACGGCCTGCTCGAACTCTTCGACATACTCGAGTTGTTCCCGGCCGCGCCGACGAGCATCTGCTTCGCGCTTCCGCGTGTACTGAGGCGTCGTTCGTTCGACGGCCAGTTGCTGCCGAATGGACTCGATGATCGCCGCGGAGGCCCACATTCCCCGCGAAAAGACCTTGCGGCCGCGTTTCTCCTGAACGATCCAGGTCGGCCCGGCTGCCTTGACGCGCCGGGTCAGGGCCGCATCACCCGGCGGGAGCAGGACCCAATCGGGCGGCGGACGCAGGACTACTCCTTGCGCGGTGCGGACGGAACGGGCATCAGGACCGGGGAGGACGATCAGCGATTGCTCGGACATCGGCTCTCTCATCATCGAACTAAGGGGAACTGCTGATCTCGATACTCGGTCATCCACAAGAGGGTCAACTCCAGTTACAGGCTGTGAAGGTCCTCGTTCCCACGCTCTGCGTGGGAACGTGCTCTTCGACGTTCTGCGTCGCGTCCATTCGTAAGACGACGCAGAGCGTCGAGGAAGCCGTTCCCACGCAGAGCGTGGGAACGAGGAGCGTTGATGCGGGGGGTCAACTCCAGTTGACAAATCGATTCTGGCGAGAGATTCACTCTGCTGGTACCATGAGCCATTCGACAGACGTATCTTTTTTCGTCGTGGAAGAACGATTTCATGACCCTGCTCCATCCACACTGGCTCTTCCTCGCGGCCCCCCTCGGTGTCGCGCTCTGGCTCTGGCCCCCCGCCTCGCTCTTGCAACGAATCCTTCGTTGCGCCAGCCTGGCCCTGCTTCTGCTCGCTCTCGTGGGACTGGCCGTCGAACTACCGAGCAGAGCGGGAACGGTTATCGTCGTCGCCGATCGCAGCGCCTCGATGCCCGGCGACAGCCCCGCCACGCAAAAGGAAATCATCGATCTGCTCCAGCGCGAGATGTCCTCGTCGGACCTGCTTGGCGTCGTTTCCTTCGGGCAGAGCGTTGCAGTCGATCGCGCGCCGCAGGTCGGCCAGTTCACCGGCTTTCAGCGCGAGGTTGGCCGCGACGCCTCGCAACTCTCCGAGGCCCTCGAACAGGCTCTGGGACTGATCCCGCGCAACGCCCCCGGCAAGGTCCTCGTCCTGTCCGATGGCCGCTGGACCGGCCGCGATCCCACGTCCGTCGCCTCCTGGGCGGCCTCTCGCGAGATCGCCATCGACTATCGCTGTCTCGAACGCTCCCACGCCAACGACCTCGCCATCGAACGCATCGACGCTCCCGCCGCCGTCGCGCCGGGCGAGTCGTTCCTCATCACCGGCTGGGTGCAGTGTCCGTCACCGCAAAAGGTCCGTTACGAGTTGCGCGACCGCGACCGGGTCATCGCCAGGGGCGAGAAGCAGATGGGCAGCGGACTCCAGCGTCTGCCCTTTCGCGACCGCGCCGGCGAGGGCGGCAATCACTCCTACACCCTCAGCGTCCAGGGCGAGGGCGAGGGCGAGGGCGACGACCCCGTACCCGGCAACAACCATGCTCGCGTCCTGGTCGGCATCGAGGGTCCGCGGCCGATCCTGCACGTCACCCGCTCGGCCGACTCGGGACTCGCTCGACTGCTGCAAAAGGGCGGCCTCAAGGTGCAGGTCGCCGCCCCTGAGACATGCCGCTGGACAATCGACGAGTTGACGCGCTACTCGGCCGTCCTGCTCGAAAACGTCCCGGCTGAGATGGTCGGCCATACGGGCATGGAAACGCTCTCGACGTGGGTGAAGGGGACCGGGGCCGGCCTGATGCTGACCGGAGGCCGCGAGTCCTACGGGCCGGGCGGCTATCACAAATCGGCACTCGATCCGCTTCTCCCCGTCTCGATGGAACTGCGCCACGAGCATCGCGAGTTGTCGGTCGCCATCGTTGTCGCTCTCGACCGCTCCGGCTCGATGGCCCTTCCGGTCGCGGGCGGGCGGACCAAGATGGACCTCGCCAACCTTGGCACCAACGAGGTGCTCAACCTGCTCGGACCCAACAGCGAGTTCGGCTGCATCGCCATCGATACGGACCCTCATATCATCGTGCCTCTGGCGAAGGTCACCGGCAAGGCGGCGACGGCGGCGAAGATTCGGAAAATCGAGTCGATGGGCGGCGGCATCTACGTCTACGATGCCCTTGTCGCCGCCTCGAAGATGATTGCGACCGCGACGGCCGGGACGAAACATATCGTCCTATTCTCTGACGCTCAGGACTCCGAGAAGCCCGGCGACTATCAGTCGCTTCTCGAAAAGATCACCAAGGCGGGCATCACCGTCAGCGTCATCGGCCTGGGCAAGAAGACCGACGTCGATGGCCCGTTGCTCGAAGACATCGCCAAACGCGGCAAGGGCCGCTGCTTCTTCACCGACAAGGCCGAGGAGTTGCCTCGCCTCTTCGTTCAGGACACCTTCGTCGTCGCCCGGAACACTTTCCTCGACGAACTGGTCGGCGTCAAGGAGACAGCGGGCCTTGCCCTCCTGACAGGCCGGGGACTGGGACTCGACACGCAGGTCGGCGGCTACAACCTCTGCTATCTGAGGCCGGACGCGAACCTGGCGGGCATCACGCTCGACAAGTACAAGGCCCCCCTGGTCGCAAGTTGGAACGCCGGCACGGGACGCGTGCTGTGCTACACCGGCGAGGCGGACGGTAAGTACGCGGGGCCGATCAAGGGCTGGGCGAACGTCGGCGATTTCTACACGAGCCTGGCCCGCTGGACTGCCGGCCCGAGTGGGCCACTGCCCGATAACATGATGCTCCGCCAGGAGGTCCGCAACGGCGTCAAACGCGTCGAACTGCTTCTCGATCCCGAGCGGAAGAAGGAATCGTTCACCGGCCTGCCGAAGGCGACCGTGCTGAAGGCGGAGCCAGGACAGGCGCCTCAGACGATCCAGACGGAGTTGCGCTGGACGGGAGCGGATACGCTTACGTTGGAGGTTCCCCTTCTGGGCAGCGAGACGGCCCTGACGACGGTCGAGGTTCCCGGACAGAAACCGATCGTGATGCCGCCCGTCTGTCTGCCTTATTCGCCGGAGTTGAAGCCGCATACGGGCGAGAGCGGCAGGACGGCGCTCGATCGACTGGCGCGCGCGACCGGAGGGCGGGAACGAGACGTCGAGTTGCAGAAGATCTGGAGCGATCTGCCGCGCAGGCCGAGACTCATCAATCTGTCGCACTGGTTGTTGATGGTCGTCGTCCTTCTGGTGCTGCTGGAGGTGCTTGAACGGCGAACGGGCCTGCTGTCCGCGCCGCGCTGGCTGGCGCTCTCGACCCGCGAGGAGCGAAGAGCGAAACACGCGGCCGCGCGCCCTGGAGCGGCTGTCGCAACTCCCGCAGTTGTGATGCCCACTCCCGCAGTGATCGCTCCACCGAAACCGGAGCCAGAGGTGACCGAGGCGAACGGCATGATCGACGCGATTCGCAAGGCGAAGGAGCGGACTCGGACGCGGAGAGATTAACTCCTCCACCTCCGTCCTCGTCCCTCCTCGTTCCCACGCAGAGCGTGGGAACGAGGGAACGAGTCCTGCTCATCTTTTCGCTTGCTCTTCTCCCGGAACTGGAGATAATCGCGGGAGAGAGTTGCGGGGCTTCGCGACACGGACCGCAAGTCAACTCCGCACTGACACCCCTCCGTCAATCCTGGAAAGACGCTGATGCCTCAGACAGAAGCGAGCCGCATTGAGGAACTGCTCTGTTCCTGGCAAGAGCGCCGGCGGAATGGTGAGGCGCTGTCCGCGGAAGAACTCTGCCACGATTGCCCCGAATTGCTTGTCGTGGTTCGTCATCACATCGAGATACTCGGCGCTGACTCACCCTCGGGGACGACGGTCAAGGAAATCGTCACGCAACGAACGGTGGTCTCGCCGACCGGCGAACCACCCGTCATCGCCGGCTACAGCATTGAAGACAAGCTCGGCAAGGGCGGCATGGGCGTCGTGTATCTCGCGCGCCAGATCGCCGCGAATCGTCTCGTCGCTCTGAAGATGCTTCCCGGTCCCGCCATGATTCTGGTCCGCGAGACGGAACGCTTTCGCCGCGAGGCGCAGGCGCTGGCCCGTCTGCAACATCCGCACATCGTCGCGGTTTACGACGTTGGCGAACAGCATGGCCAGCCTTACTTCTCGATGGAGTACATGCCGGGCGGCACTCTGAGCCGAAAACTCGCGGGCCAGCCGCTGCCGGCGCGGGCGTCGGCCGAGTTGGTCGCGACTCTGGCGAAGGCGATGGAGGCGGCCCATCGGGCAGGCGTCATCCATCGCGATCTCAAGCCCTCCAATGTGCTGCTGGCCGCCGATGGTACACCCAAGATCGCTGACTTTGGGTTGGTGAAGCAGATCGAAGGCGACCCCGACGAAACGCCCAGCGGGCTGATCCTTGGCACGCCGTGCTACATGTCCCCCGAACAGGCGGCGGGGCGCCGCGACATCGGGCCTGCCGCCGACGTCTACTCGCTCGGCGCGATTCTTTACGAATGCCTGACGGGCCGGCCTCCGTTTCGAGGCGAGTCACCGACGGCCACCATCAGCGAGGTGCTGACGCTGCCGCCGCCGCCGCTGCGTCAAGTGCGGCGCGAGGTGCCGCTGATCCTCGAAGCGATCTGTCTGAAGTGCCTGGTGAAGGAACCGGGCAAGCGCTATGCGTCGGCTCAGGAGTTGGCTGACGACCTGGAGCGCTGGGGCCGCGGCGAATCGACGCGCGTTCGGCCTGCCCGCTTGCCGCTCCGCACCTGGAGAGCCGCCCGCCGCCGGCCCGTCCTCTCTGTGTCCATCCTGCTGCTGCTGGTTCT
>JBBRIK010000234.1:0-7240 GCA_038221045.1 Gemmatales bacterium | reverse complement strand
TCTGTCCCGGCGCGCTCCCCCCGCGCCGGTCCTTCTCGGGGGGGTCCTGGGGGCGGGTCCCCCTTGGCGGGTTTTGCCCTCGCGCCCGCGTGCCCCCCCGCGGCTCGTCTACAATCGCGGCTTTCGCGGTCACGCCTTCTTGCACTCGGGGCCTGCTTGCGCGGCCTGCTTCTCGTTGATGCCGCCGCCGGAATCCTTCAGGGCCGTCGAACGCTCGGCGTTCAGGGCGGTGTAGCTGGCCCACTGGCCCGGCACGTTGGCCTCGGCGAAGATCGCCTCGACCGGGCATTCCGGCACGCAGGCTTCGCAGTCGATGCAGTCGGCCGGGTCGATGTAGAGCATCTTCTCGTCAACGTAGAAGCACTCCACCGGACAGACCGCGACGCAGTCGGTGTACTTGCAATCGTGACAGGGCTGGCAAACGGTGTGCGTCATGGGAGCGGATCCTCTCTAGTCTGACACTCGCGCATCACGCCTCGCGATGCCGTCGAGTGGTCGATTTGTGTCCCGAAAGACACCGTATGCTTAGCAGGTTGCACAGGCGTTGTCCAGCGAATAGTTGCGCTTTGGCGGGTGGCTCCCTGTTGTTCACATTGACCCTGTCGCCTCTCGCGCCTATCATCACAGAATTCACGTCCCTTCATTGAATTCGTAGCGGAGCGGCGACCGCATGAAAGCGGAAGAACGTAAGGAATTGAAGCAGAACACTCTGGTCGCGACCCTGGAAAAGGTCGGCTCCGGCCTCAAAGAGGGTCCCTCGCGCCGGACTGTCGTCGTCCTCGGCATCGTCCTCCTCGTGGTGCTGCTGTTCGTCGTCTGGCAGCTGGTGTCCGGCGTCTCGGCGAGCCGGAACTCCAAACGCTGGGAGGAACTCTCCTCCGCCGGCACGCTCGCGGACCTCAAGGACCTCACCGACAAGAACACGGTCCAGGGCCGGGCCGCTCGTTTGCAGATTGCGCGGCAGGACCTCAAGGACGGGATGGAGACAATCTACTCGGACCGCGACGAGGCCATCAAAAAGCTGCAAAGCGCGGCCCCTGCTTTCGAGAAGCTGGCCCGCGACTTCAAATCGACGCCGATTTTGGTGCAGGAGTGTCTCTTCGGTGCCGCGCAGGCGCGTGAGGCCTCCGGCGAACTCGATCAGGCCGCCACTCTCTATGCCGACCTCTCCAAGCGTTTCCCCGAGAGCAGCCTGGGCAAGCAAGCCGACCGCCTGGCCTCTGCCGTCGCGAAAGACAAAAAGACCGAACTGGACAAGATCCAGGAGCAACTCAAGAAGAAGAAAGAATAGTTTCCAGTCTTAATGCCAGTTGTCAGTTGTCAGTTGTCAGTTGCCAGTTGCCAGTTGGGAAGACGCGAGCGTCTCCTCTCCCTTTCCCCGTTTCGATCGACGATGACGAATCACTGGCAACTGGCAACTGACCACTGACCACTGGCAATAAGACTCATGTCCGACAACGTCATCGAACTGGTCGCGCGGCACAAGGTCGAGGGCATTCGTCTCGACACCTATCTGGCCAGCATGTTCACCGACTACAGCCGCTCGCTCATTCAGGAGGCCATCAAGGCCGGTTTCGTACTGGTCAACGGCAAGGCCGCCAAGGCCAGTTATCGCGTTCGACTCGACGATCACATCCGCCTCGAACTGCCCCCACGGACTCACGACCTGCCGGAAGCCGAGGATATTCCGCTCGAAGTCCTGTACGAAGACGAATTTCTCGCCATCGTCAATAAACCTCCCGACATGGTCGTGCATCCCGCCAGGGGACACTGGTCCGGCACTCTCGTCAACGCCATCTTGTATCAGTTCGACGACCTGTCCGACGTCAACGGTGCCCACCGCACCGGCATCGTCCATCGTCTCGACCGCGATACCTCCGGCGCTATCCTCATCGCCAAGGAGGAACAGACCCATCGCGAACTGTCGCTGCAATTCGAGATGCGCAAGGTGTTCAAGGAGTATCACGCCCTGACCCAGGGCGTTCTCGATCGCGACAGCGATTACATCGAGGCTCGCATCACCCGTCATCCGCACGACCGCGTCAAGATGACCGTCACCGCCGACGAGGACGAGGGCCGCGACGCATGCAGTTACTACGAGGTGATCGAGCGTTTTCGCGGCTACAGTTATGTGCGCGTTCACCCGCGCACGGGGCGAACGCATCAGATTCGCGTCCATCTGGCGAGCGTCGGCTGTCCCGTGGTGGCGGACAAGGTGTATTCGAGCCGTGACAGTTTGAAGTTGTCGGATCTGGTGCCGGGAACGCCGCCTCTCGAAGACGAATTGATCCTGACGAGGCAAGCGTTGCACGCCCATCGTCTGCGGTTTACTCATCCTCGTCTGAAGCGGGTTATCGAGGCAGAAGCGCCGCTGCCGGAAGAGTTCCTGCGAGCGCTCAATGCCTTGCGGAAGTATCGTCCGGCTGGAAGGTAGCGGCTGCTCCTGGAGATGATGATGAAGGTCTCGTACGGCAGCGAGATGAGGCAACAACGCGCCTTCGTTCCACGAAGACTCTCAGAGAGTCTTCGTGGAACGAAGGCGCGAATCCTCACTGGCCCTGCATAAGGCGCCACCAGTGAGCAGCCCCGTGGTAGCTGGGCCGGTAGTAAGTAGGCGTGTAGTAACCAGGACTGACGTAGCCGGGTGAGGCATAGCCAGGCGTGCTGTAGCCGGGCCTGTAGGAACTGGGTGCAGCATAGCCAGGCATGGCATAGCCGGGCGTGGTGGACCCTGATCGATAGTAGCCAGGCGTCGCATAGCCTCCCGGAGCGTAGCCGGGCATGTAGTACGGAGACGTGGTGAAGAATCGATAGACGCTGGGGTCAATTGTCCCCTTTCCCTCGGCTCCCGCCTGCTGAGCACTCGCGCTGCCGGCAAGGAGGCCGACTCCGCAAATCGTCAGAAAGAGTGAACTTCTCATGGGAACTTTCTCCTCTCTAGGGGCGCTCTCTCGATTGGGCTGAACGGCCATCTCTTCAGAAATAGATCCTCTCGACCGTCCCGTTCATGATGTTGCACGGAACGTGCCAAACGTATTGTTTTCGTCGCTACCATACTGGACAAAATTATAGTACAACGTTATAGTGGGCGATGAAGATGGACGTCAACTCAGAAAGTGGAGGCCAATCATGCGAGATAGCGACAAGATCACCCAGGAAGAAGTTCTACTGCCGGTCGGCGCGGAATCGCTGACGGAGCAGCTGGCGGAGCCGTTCGACGTGGACGAGGTCAAGTTCAAGCCGGGTGTGGTGAGCGGCAACCGCGCCCTGGCGCTCCCCTACGTCGATGCCCGAGTGATCCAGGATCGGCTCGACGAGGTCCTCGGCGTGATGAACTGGCAGGACGAGTACGAGTGCCTGCCCGATGGGTCCGTCGTCTGCTCGCTACGGCTGCGGCTGGGCGAGGAATGGATCACGAAGATGGACGTGGGCGGGCCAAGCGAACAGCCCGACGAGGGTGACCGGCGCAAGGCGGCGTTCAGCGACGCCCTGAAACGTGCCGCGGTCAAGTTCGGCGTCGGGCGCTATCTGTATCGTCTGGAGCCGCAGTGGGTCGATTTCGATTCGCAGAAGAAGAAGATCGTCAAGCCGCCGAAACTGCCGGCGGCGGCGCTGCCGAGGAGGTCGGCGGGGAAACTGCCGGCCAGCGAAGAGGCGAAGACCGCGAAGACGAAGGCCGCGAGCAAGGACAAAGCGCTGCCGGCCAATGGCGATGAGTTGCAGCGACGGCTGTACAACTACGACGGGCGTTTGGCGTCACAGGGACTGTGCCGGCAGGGCGATCTGGTCAAGCATATCGTGCAGGCGGGAGCGAAGGCGGGATATGAACCCGACCTGGCGACTTGGAGTGGACCCGCCATCGCCCTGGCGGTCGAGGAAACGAAGGTCTTCGAGGCCCAGTGCCGTGCGAAGAAGAGCGAGCGCAAGGAAGTGGCCTGACTCGAAAGACAAAAGGCAAACGACGAAGTACAAAGGATGAAGGACGAAACCAGAGAGGTTTCGTCCTTTGCCTTTTGAGGAAATCCGCGTTCACCAGCGCAAGATTGAGGACGGCGTGCGTCCGAGAATCGACAGGAAGACAGACCGGATCGTCCGTTGAGGTGTCAGATGTTCACCAGCCAGCACTCCTCGATCGGGCTTTTTTGGGCCGGGATGGTGCTGTTGCTCCTGCCTCTGGCACCCGCCTGGGGACAGACGGAAAGCATTGTCCTGCGAAACGAGAGTCAGACGGCGGTGCAAATCCATGTGACCGTCGTTTTCCAAGGACAGGCGCGGCAAATCCGTCCGGTGTTGCTCAATCCGCGTGCGACGGCCCCCGCCCTCATCGCGCGGGGCGACAAGATTATTACGCTCTACGATGCCCGCATCCCAACGCGGTCCCTGTTGAAGGTGACGATCCAGTCCAGTTCCACCAATCAAACCTATTCCATCCAGCCGGACCTGATTCCGCCGAAGCTGAAACTGGTGCCGGTCGCGAACCCAGGTCCGTGACCACAAATCCCTTCTTGCCGCTTGCGGCTTCGCATTCCTTGCCAAGCCGCGAGCGGCAAGAAGGGATTTCCACGATGGCGTGCTTCTCAAATCAACTTGTTTCTCCTGGATGAAGTTGTTATCGACAGCGCTCGATTGAGCAACCCCTCACGGGGTGCGCGAGTGAGCGACCATGCGCGATCGTATTCTGATTACCGGCGGAACAGGCTTCATCGGCGCTCGTTTGGCCCAGCATCTTCTGGAAAGCGGCCATGCGGTGACGCTACTGAGGCGACTCCCGGTCCAATCGAATCGAACGCGCGATTTGGGAGGTTTCGAGGTCCATTACGGAGACCTTCGCGATCGAGGAGCCGTCCGTGAGGCCGTTCGTTCCAGCAGGCCCGACGTGGTTTACCATCTGGCGGCCGGGGGCGTTGGGGCAGGAGAGCGAGACCGCTGGAGCCTCGTACAAACGAACATTCATGGGACGGCCGCCATTCTCGAAGCGGTTCGCGAACAGGGCTGTCGAGCGCTGGTCTGCGCAGGCAGCGGCGCGGAGTATGGGCCATCGAACCTCGCCCTGACCGAGGACGCGCCGCTTCACCCCCAAGGCGACTACGCCACGACCAAGGCGGCTGCTTCGCTCCTGTGCCGGCAAGAAGCCGAACGCGGTCTGCCGGTCACGATCGTCCGCATCTTCGCAGCGTATGGTCCCGGCGAAGCCCCCGAACGCCTGATACCTCACGTCATGGCTTGCTGTGTGCGCGGACAACGGCCACGCCTGTCCGCAGGTACTCAACAGCGCGACTTCATCCATGTCGATGACGTGGTCGAGTTGCTGCGGGTCGCGGCGCGAGAGCCTCGGGCCGCGGGACGCGTGTTGCACGCGGCAACCGGGACGGCAGCGTCGGTGCGAACGATGGTCGAGACCATCGTGGAGGCGGCCGGCACTCCTCATATCGCGCCGGAGTTTGGAGCGCGGCCAACGCATCCGGACGAACCGCCGTTGTATCTCGCCAGCATCGAGCAGACGCGAGCGCTGACCGGCTGGCAGCCACAATTCGACCTGCGTGCAGGAGTCCAGCAGACCTGGGAGTGGTTTCAGGGATTGCGCCGCGAGGTCGCGCGGACGGGTTGACAGGATTGCGATTGCCGCTCGCGGCACATCCGAAACAGGGAAAGGGCCGAACTCATGGAGGAGGATCGCCGGTTGTTCAGCCTGATCGTGCCCGTGATGAACGAAGAGGAAGTGCTGGGCGACACCTACCAAATCTTGACGGAAGTCCTCGACGCTCTGGGCCGGCCCTACGAAGTCCTCGTCGTCGATAACGGCAGCGACGATCGCACGCCGGAGATCGCGGCCCATCTGTGCCAGCACGACACGCGCTGGCGCTACCTGCGCCTGAGCCGGAACTTCGGCTACCAGAACTCCATCACGGCCGGGATGCTCGCCGCTCAGGGCGAGGCCATCATGGTGATCGACGCCGATCTGCAAGACCCTCCCGAGTTGATTCCGGAATTCGTCCATCGCTGGGAGGAAGGCCATGACGTCGTTTATGGCATCCGTGAAAAGCGCACGGGCGAATCCTCGTGGCGCGTCTGGCCGACGATGGCGGCGATGCGGCTTATCACCTGGATGAGCGACGACGTCAAACTACCCACCCACAGCGGCGACTTCCGCCTTATCAGCCGGCGCGTTCGCGACGCCCTGGCAAGCATGCCGGAGACGAATCGCTACACGCGCGGCATCATCCACTGGCTCGGCTTCCGTCAACTCGGCATACCTTACACGCGCCGGGGACGCACGCGCGGCGTGAGCAAGGTCAACTGGCCCTACCTGATCGGCTTCACGCTCAACGCCATCGTCAGTTGCTCGATCAAACCGATTCGGGCCTTCGCGCTGCTGGGATTGGGAACGCTGGCACTGACTGCGGTGCTGGCGCTTCTGTGGGTGCTGGGTGCCGTCGGGCTGACGGGCCTTCATCTTCTGCTGCTGTTGAACCTTGGGGTGACGACGCTGGGAATCGGTGTGGTCGGCGAGTATGTGGCCAAGATTCATCTCGAGAGCAAACGCCGGCCGCTGTTCCTGGTCGATTACACGATCAATCTCGATCCTGCTGTTTTACAGCACCCCGCCGACGCCGCCGCGTCGGTTCGCCCGCTGGTGTGCCATCCGCGACATGGAAAGGTCACACCGATCGACGAGACCCCTGAAGCGGCTTGACTCGAGCCATCGGTCCACGGAGGGATTTCGACCATGCACGTCGATTGCTGCCGCGTCTGTCTGGGGCGTGAGTTGGAGCCGTTTCTCGACCTGGGGGACACGGCTCTGGCCAATCGCTACCTGTCCACCGAGCGGCTCGCGGAACCCGAACCGCGCTTCCCGCTCCGCGCCATGATCTGCCACTCCTGCGGCCTGGTCCAGATCGACGAGGAAGTACCGCCCGAAGTCCTCTTCAAGCACTACCTGTACGTCTCCGGCACCTCGGACCTCGTTCACACGCACGCCCGCTTCCTGGCCGACCATTTCGCCCGCACCGCGCCTCTGAAGCCGGGCGATCTCGTCCTCGAAGCGGCCAGCAACGATGGCACGGTGCTGCGGGCGTTTCAGAAGCACGGCGTCCGTACCGTCGGCATCGAGCCGGCGGAGAACATCGCGGCCGAGGCCAACGAGGCCGGCGTGACGACGGTCTGCAAGTTCTTCGACGTGGCCGCCGCCCGCGAGGTGCGCGAGCGCTTCGGCCCGGCGAAACTCATCATGGCCCGGCAC
>JBBRIK010000233.1:0-7243 GCA_038221045.1 Gemmatales bacterium | reverse complement strand
GGTCCGCCAGCGTTCGACGTGCGTCTGAAGGGCTGGCCAATCCTTGATCCAGCGAAGCAAGCCTTCTTTCTCGAGGGTGCGGTAGTAGGCCAACTGCCCATAGGCGGCCGCCTGGGCGCCTTCCATCGACTCGTAGCGCTGGATCGCCGGCATCAGGTTGGGACGCAGCAGCCGGGCGAGCAGCGTCGCGATGAACAGGCCGACGCGGCCCTTGCGCAGTTCGTGGAACGAGACGGTGCCACAGCCCCGCCCCTTCTGGGTCATTCCTTGCTGCTGTTCGCGGGCGCGAATTTCCGAGACAGGAAGCCGCAGATCGCGATTCCAGTCGAGGGCGTTCCAGGCGAGATCGAGATGAGCGTCGGCAATGAGACGATAAGCGCCTTGCGTCATGGCAGGTCTGAAGGCTCCTGTGCAGTCGTTAGGGGCGTCGAGAGGGAAAGGGATGTCATACCATCGGAATCTCCTACTCGCAAATACATTTTCCCCGTGTGCGTACTTTCTGCCCGGCTCTACAATTACTGCCACAACGAGGAGGTTTTCACTCATGCGGCAGATTACGATTAGCGATTGCGTCGAAACAGTGGTCGAGCGTTCGGACTATCCGCCGGAGAAGCTCAAAAGCATTCTCGGGGGCGAGACAGTCACAGTCCTTGGCTACGGCGTTCAGGGCCGCGGCCAATCGCTGAACATGAAAGACAACGGCGTCAAGGTCATCGTCGGCCAGCGTCCCAAGACGAAGAGCTGGGACAAGGCGGTACAGGACGGCTGGAAACCGAACGAAACGCTCTTCGATCTCTCCGAGGCCGCCCAGCGCGGAACGATCGTCCAGTATCTACTCTCCGACGCCGGTCAGAAAGAATTCTGGCCGACGCTCAAGCCGCTGCTGACGAAGGGGAAGGCCCTCTACTTCTCGCACGGGTTCAGCATCGTCTACAGCGATCAAACGGGCGTCGTTCCCCCCAAGGACATCGACGTGATTCTGGTCGCTCCGAAGGGTTCCGGCACGACGGTTCGCCGTCACTTCCAGGAAGGCAAGGGCATCAACGCGAGCTTCGCGATTCATCAGGACGCGACAGGAAGAGCGCGCGATCGCTGTCTTGCGTGCGGCATCGCCATCGGCTCCGGCTACCTGTTCGAGACGACGTTCCACAAGGAAGTCGTCAGCGACCTGACCGGCGAGCGCGGCGTTCTCATGGGTGCCATCTATGGTCTCTGGCTGGCCCAGTACGAAGTGCTGCGCGAGCATGGACACAGCCCGTCGGAGGCGTTCAACGAGACGGTGGAGGAGGCGACGCAGAGCCTGTATCCGCTGATTGCCGAGAACGGCATGGACTGGATGTACGCCAACTGTTCGACGACGGCTCAGCGCGGGGCGCTGGACTGGTTCAAGCGTTTCCGCGACGTCGTCAAGCCTCTGTTCGAGCAGTTGTATCACAGCGTCGAGACCGGCGAGGAAACGCGGCGAACGCTGGAGTGCAACAGCAGGCCGGACTATCGGGCGCTGCTGGAGAAGGAACTGAAGGAGGTCGCGGAGAGCGAGATGTGGCTGGCCGGCGCGCAGGTGCGGTCGCTGCGGCCTGAGCGGTCGGAGTAAAATGGAGGAGGGGAGGATACCATGAGCGTCACTCCAGTGGTCGTCCAGGGAACGCTTGGGCCTGATGGGACGCTCCAACTCGATGAGAGGCCGGGGCTGCCCGCCGGGCGCGTGCAGGTCACCATTCAGCCGTTGGCGGCACCGGTGGCGGCGCCGGTGGCGTTGAAGGAGGACTGGTGGGAATGTTTGCAGCGGCTTCGCCGGGAACTGGAGGAGTCCGGGCATCAGTTCCGGACGTCAGACGAGATCGACGAGGAAATGGCAGAGATTCGTGCCTGGGACGATGACAGGCTGGAAGCGGTGCTGCGAGAGTCCGAGGGCAAACAGAAAGAGGCAGAGTGAGGATGCTGGTCTACTGCGACACTGTCATCTTGATCTACTTCCTCGATAACAAGGGATCTGACCATGTACGAGCAGCAAATCGGATAGCTGCGCTCCGAGCGAGCGGGGACTTGATCGCCGTCAGCGACCTGTCACGACTTGAAAGCCGAGTCGGCCCTTTGCGACGAGGAGACGCTGCGATTCTTACAGCCTTCGATCAGTTCTTTGCTCAAACCGACGTGCAGATTGTCGGGATTACAAAAACCGTGTTTGATCGTGCCACGAACATTCGCGCCACTCACAACTTCAAGACGCCCGATGCTATCCATCTCGCTGCCGCTGTGGAAGCCGGCTGCGGACTATTCCTGACCAACGACGCGCAGTTGCTGCGCTTCACCGACATTCCCGTCGAACTCCTTCCCTGAGTCGGCTGAAAGCGAACTGCGGAGCGCGAAAGGGCAAGCAAGAACCTCTACTCGCTTGCCGTTTCGCGCTCCGCAGCACTCGCTTCTCTCACAGAATACCCGGCGCTGCGACCTTGATACCCTTGAACGCCATCTTCAACTGCTCCGGACTCGGCGCTACTTCCAGCGCCGTCGCTTTATCGACGTCGCCGCGCTCGACGAGTTGGCGTAGGTTCTCGGTGAAATCGACCATGCCCTCCTGGTAGCAGATCTTGATCGCATCGACGAGTTTGGCGTCCTCGCCCTCCGAGATCAGCTTCTTCACGATCGGGTTGACGATCATGATTTCGTTGGTCGGCACTCGGCCTTTCTTCAGCCCCTTGACCAGCTTCTGGGCCACGATCGCCTTGAGGTTGTTCGCCAGCGCGGCGCGGATGGCCGCGTGCTTTTCCGGCGGAAACAGGTCGAGGATACGGTTGATCGTCGTCGCGGCACTCGAAGCGTGAATGGTGCCGAACACCAGGTGGCCGGTCTCGGCCGCGTGAATCGCCGCCTCGAACGTCTCGACGTCGCGCAACTCGCCAACGAGGATCACGTCGGGATCCTGACGCACGGCGTCCTTGAGCGCCTTGTGCCAGTCGATGCAGTCCAGGCCAATCTCGCGCTGGTTGATGTACGCCTTCTTGTCGGTGTAGGTGAATTCGATGGGGTCCTCGACCGTGAGGATGTGCAGCGCCTCGCGCTCGTTGACGTAGTCGATCATGGAGGCGATCGTCGTCGATTTGCCGGAGCCGGTGACGCCGGCGAGGATCACCAGACCTTCCGAGTACTGGCAGAGTTTCTCGATCGAGGGAGGCAGGCCGAGGTCCTTGAAGTTGGGAATCGAGTTGTTGACTCGCCGCGCGACCAGGGACAGCCGGCCGCGCTGCCGGAAGAGACTGACGCGGAAACGGCACTCGTCCTGGCCGATGACAAACGAAAAATCGACGCCGCCCTCGTCGTCGAGGATTTTCCGGTGTCCCTCCTTGAGTTGTGGCAGGAGCAGACGTTCCATGTCCTCTTGCGTCAGCGGACGCATCTCCATGCGGCGGATGTCGCCGCGCAGACGCATCATCGGCGGCTGGCCCACCTTGAGGTGAAGGTCGGAGCCTTCGTACTTCATGACCATACGGAACAGTTTGTTGACCTCGGGTTCCTTTTTGAGGTCGGCTGCCGCTCGCGGAGAGCGTTCTGCACCGTCCTCGGCTTCGCGGGACTCGGCGACCGCTCGGGCGTCCTGGTCGATTCGCGGATCTTTTTCTTCCAGGTCGAGGGGGTTGCTCATGGTTCACCTCAGGGATGTTGCGTTCAAGGAGACGAGCCGGACCGGTACGCCGCGCTCGGCGAGGTACTCCTTGGTCGCGGCGATGCTGTATTCGCGATAGTGGAAAATGCTCGCGGCCAGGGCGGCGTCCGCGCCTCCCGCCGTGAGCACCTGAAAGAGATGTTCGGGACTGCCCGCGCCGCCACTGGCCACGACGGGAACGCGAACCGCTTCGGAAACCGCGCGGGTCATCGGCAGATCGTAGCCGTTCTTCGTCCCGTCCGCGTCCATCGAAGTGAGGACGATCTCACCGGCGCCCAACTCCTCGACGCGCTTCGCCCAGGCGACCGCTTCGAGGCCCGTCGGCACTCGCCCGCCGTTGATGTGGACCTCCCACACTTCCCCCTCTGAAGGGGCAAGGGGAGCCAGTTGTTTGCGGACGCGCCTGGGGTCGATGTTGACCACCGTGGCACAGCGTCCGAACTTCCGGGCTACTTCCGAGACAAGCTCTGGAGTGCGGACGGCGGATGAGTTGATGCTCACTTTCTCGGCCCCCGCCTGGATCAGCCGGGTGGCGTCCTCGATCGTCCGAATGCCGCCGCCGACCGTGAAGGGCATGAAGATTTCTTCCGAGACGCGGCGCACGACGTCGAGCATGATCGCCCGCCCCTCATGGCTGGCGCTGATGTCGAGGAAGACAAGTTCGTCGGCCCCTTCTTCCTCGTAGCGGCGAGCCACTTCGACGGGGTCGCCCGCGTCGCGCAGACCGAGGAAGTTGACGCCCTTGACGACGCGTCCGTCCTTCACGTCCAGACAGGGAATGATGCGTGCCGTCAGCATTCGCGCTCATTGTGTTGATTGGTGACGCTGCCCCAGGCGCATGAATTGTAGTGTAAAGCACGGCGCGCGAGAGGTCAACGGAACGCGCCGGTGCGCTGCGATTGAACTACAATGCTCGAAAGAGTCCTTCGTCATCTGATAATGAGACATCCCGTGACTACCGCGTTCAACGAGCGCGTCGTGCTCATCACTGGAGCCGGCAACGGCATCGGCCGCCGGCTCGCCACTCTTCTGTCGGCTCAGGGAGCGCGCATCGCGGCCATCGACCGCTCCGCCGAGGGGCTGAAGTCGCTTGCGGAGGAGTTGGCCGGCAAGCCGGTGGCCTGTGAAGTCGCCGACGTGACCGATCTGAATGCCCTGCGTCAGGCGGCGACGAAACTCGAAGCCCAGTTGGGTCCGACCGACCTCCTCATCGCCAATGCCGGCATCGGCAAGGAAACCTCCGCGCTCGACTTCAAGGCGGAAGACGTCGCCGCCCAGATCAATGTCAATCTCATCGGCGTCGCCAACAGCGTCGATGCCGTGCTGGCGGGAATGCGCTCGCGCCGCCGAGGACACCTGGTCGTACTGTCCAGTCTGGCGTCGTATCGCGGACTGCCGCTGATGGCGGGTTACTGCGCCAGCAAGGCCGGCGTCAGCGCCCTCTTCGAGTCGCTGCGCGTCGAACTGGAGCCGTTGGGGCTGAACGTCACCATCGTCTGTCCCGGCTGGATCCGAACGGACTTGACCACTGACATTGCCGTGCCGCAGCCGTATATGATGGAGTTGGACTACGCGGCGGGGAGGATCATCGAGGCGATTCGCCGAAGACGGCGTCGCCTGGTGTTTCCTCGCCAGGCTGCCTGGCAGGTGCGCCTGCTACGCTGGTTGCCGTCGGGCGTGAGCGACTGGATCATTCGCCGCAAGTTCGAGCAGATGCGGAAACACGAACCGCAACGCTGAGGGCAACTCCATACACCCGTCTCAGACGGCGGGGCCGATGAAGAGTCCGTCATGGAATCGCTGTTTTCTTATGTCGCTCCGCCAAGCGTCTGCGGCTACTTGCCCGAGCAACTCTGGAGCCTCGAATATAAGTACGTCGGCGATGTGACCGCCGAGGAGTACGAGCAGCGCATGGCCTCTGGCTGGCGACACTTCGGCCGAATGCTCTTTCGTCCCGCCTGCCGTCACTGTTCCGCCTGTCGTTCGATTCGCATCCCCACGCGCACCTTCAAGCCGGATCGCAGTCAACGCCGCGCCTGGAAAGCGAATCGGCGAGACATCCGTCTGGAGATCGGCGAACCGTCCGAGAACCGGGCCAAGCTCAAACTGTACGATCGCTATCACGCCTTTCAGAGCGAAAGCAAGGGCTGGCCGTCGCATCCCGCCAAGGACGCCGAGAGTTACACGGATTCCTTCACGCGCAATCCGTTCAGCGTCCAGGAATGGTGCTACTATCTGGGCGGAAATCTCGTCGGCGTCGGCTACGTCGATGACCTGCCGACGAGCATGTCGGCCATTTATTTCTTCTATGAGCCGGAGCAGCGCGAGCGCTCGCTAGGGACGTTTAACGTGTTGAGTCTCCTCAACCATGCGGCCCGGATGGGCAAGGAGTTTGTCTATCTCGGCTACTACGTCGCGGGCTGCCGCTCGATGGAGTACAAGACACGATTCCGTCCGAATCAGCTCCTCGGCGGCGATGGACAGTGGCGCGAGTTTCTCGAGTGATGGCGGCGAAGGAAGAATGATGAACGCTTGTCGTCGCTGTGGCGTATAACCTACATCTCAGGATCTCGTCGTCTTCCGTCGTGAGGTGGATCGCATGACTGGGCCGGTCGTCGTCGAAGCGCGCAAACTGACGAAGGTGTATCGCGACTTCTGGGGCCGTCAGAAGAAGGTTGCGCTCAACGCGCTCAACCTGCAAATTCACCAGGGCGAGATCTTCGGCCTGCTCGGCCCCAACGGCTCCGGCAAGACCACCACCATCAAGCTCCTTCTCGGTCTGCTTTTCCCTACCGACGGCGATGCTTTTGTCTTCGGCAAGCCGGCGGGGGACGTCAAGAAGAACGAACGCATCGGCTATCTGCCCGAAGAGTCGTATCTGTATCGCTTCCTCGACGCCGAGGAGACGCTCGACTTCTATGGCCGGCTCTTCGACATGCCCGCTGGAGTGCGCGAGCAGCGCGCTCAGGAATTGATCGAGATGGTGGGACTGACGCGCGACCGCAAACGTCCGTTGAAGGAATACTCCAAGGGTATGCGGCAGCGGATCGGTCTGGCCCAGGCGCTCATCAACGATCCGAATCTGGTCATCTTGGACGAGCCGACGTCCGGACTGGATCCGCTTGGCGCGCGCTGGATGAAAGACCTGATCCTCAGCCTGAAGGAACGCAAGAAAACAGTCATCATGTGCAGTCATCGCCTGGAGGATGTGCAGGACATCTGCGACCGCATCGCGATTCTCAACGAGGGCCAACTCCAGGCGCTGGGCGCGGTCAAGACCCTTCTGCAAGACGTCAATCGCATCGAACTGCGAGCGAGTAACATTCAGTTGAACGAGGGACTGCGGCAAGAACTCGAAGCGCTGATTCAGCGCCACGGCGGCAGTCTCGACAGTGTCGGTCATCCGACGACGACGCTGGAGGACTACTTCCTGCACATCGTCGAGGAGAGCAAGGCCCACCCTGGACGGCGGTATTTACCTGAGAAGGGTTAATTTGTCAGTCTTATTGCCAGTTGCCAGTTGCCAGTTGTTGATGAACTGAGATCCGCAGTTTGCGTTTCGCGCTCTTCAGTTCCAAC
>JBBRIK010000232.1:0-7258 GCA_038221045.1 Gemmatales bacterium | reverse complement strand
TACAGATCGCGAAAGTGACGGCCGGTCGCCGCGCGTGCGTGTCCGCTCTCACTCCACTCGCGATAGATCTCCTGATGGCAGTTGGCGCAGTTGTGCTCGCCCTTCGGATCGGGTGCGGGATCAATCCAGCGATATTCCGAGTTATCCTCGCTCGGCAACCGCTGAAGCAGGAGTCGCAGTGGATCGGCGTCGAGAGGGGTGCCGGCAATGAAGTAGCCGGCTTTCGAGGCGGTGACACGATTCGGGGAGGGAGCGGGTCGAAGAAGAAAGCGGCCCTGACCGTCGCTGACGCTACTCTCAATTTGGCCTTTGAGACGAACGATGGCCCCCGGAAGCGGCCCTTGCGAGTCGCGCACTTCACCGGCGAGGCCAGGCGCTTGAGACGGCGAATAGAACCAGAGCAGCACGAACAGGCCGAGGAACCACATCAGAGCGATGGCCGAGGCTCGCCGCATGGAGGTGTGTCAGAGTGTGTTCGGGCAGTTCCGAAGGGGGGGCACCGCGGATTACACCGATAGCCGGTGTAATCCGTGGCTCTTTCGTTCAACGCAATCCAAGCTGTTGCAGCGGCACGGGAGCCAGTGACTTCTCGCCCTTGGTGCTGGCAGGAGTTCGCATCGTCGGGAAAAACCACATGTAGGTCTCTCCAACGCTCTCCCGCTTCTCCCACTCGTTGAGTCCCTTTTTATCGTCGAGGATGAAGGCGTTGATGTACTTTGTTACGATCCGCTCGCGCGTGTCGAGGTCGCCTGTGAGCAGCTTGTTGCCGACCAGCGTCGTGTTGGCGACGCCGAACTCGACCGTGCCGCGCAGTTCGTCGGATTCATCGGGCTTCTTGTCGGCCACATATTTCGGCCGGATCACCTTCACCAAAGCAAGGGCGGTGGCCCCCGCCTTGGCGTCCTTCTTGCCGTAGATGAACGCCATCGGGATCTTTGATTCCACCGGCACCTTGACGTTGCCGGCATCCTTGAGCCAGACTCGCAGTTGTTGGCCCACGGGCTGCTTGCCGATGGTCTCGCTGATGTTCAACCAGACGCAGGCGACGACGTCCTTGCTCTCGGGCCGCTCGTTCTTCTGGCCGACGCCGACGGGAATGATGCGATACCTTTTCGTCTCCGAGGCCAGCCACAGAGCGCCGAGAGTAGCGCCGTCCTCTGCGCCGATCAGGACGATGTTGGAGCAGTTGCAGTCCCCGGAATCGTTGTAGCGGCGCTCAAGGAAACGCTTGGCGGCGGCGATGTCATTGACCAGATGGGGCAAATAGCCGGGGGGGAAACTGCTCGACGTCAGGGTCGTGTCCTTGCCCGCAGGCGGCGTCCTGAAGTATTTGTTGTTCAGCGGATGCTGCCAGAACGACTTGCCGACCGTGGTGCTATCGCCATGTCCCCGGAAGTCGAAACTGAGGACCGCGAAGCCCGATTTTTGCAGGTCTTCGGCGAGGTCTTTCCAGCCCCCTTCCTTGCTGCGCGCGCCGGTCTTGTGCAGCAGGATGGCGACGGGGCCCTTCTTGCCCTTGGTGCTGGGCCAGTAGCTGCCCTTGAGTTCGACAGCATCGACGCTCTCGAACTTCACCGTCTCGAACTTGGGCTTGTCCTTCTCCTGTGCGGCTGCCGTGGGAGGCGCCAGAAGAGCAAGGCCGGCCAGGAGCAACCCGGCCGCCGTTGGGATGGATAAACGTCGCATAAGCCGCTACTCCGAAAGGTGACGTGCTTCCCCGTTAATTATTGATGATAAAACCCCCGAAGGAGGCGGTCAAGCGCTTGCTAGTCGAAGCGACAGGATTCCGGGCCACTTCCGCGTCCCCCTTCCGCAGCGTTGAAGGAGTCTCCCGGCGAGCCGCAACCGCTAACGAGCCGCGACTGCTAACGAGCCGCGACCGCAAGGGAGCGGTTTGAAGAAGCCGCTCGTGAGCGGTCGCGGCTCGTCAGCGGTCGCGGCTCGTTCTGAATTCACTTTTTTTCGATTTTTCGTCCGAAGCGCTTGCCTCCCCCAAAATGCTGACCTACCTTTGTGATGTTCAGCGAATGAGTCATATCAAACGCTGAGCCGAGAGCGGCCCCAGCCGCACCCTCGATAAAGGCAAACCCATCGTGAGGTGGGGACGCAAAGCTATGGGCTCTTAACCGTCCGAGGGGGGACGGATAAGGCTGCCAGGCTACCGAAGGGATGGACGGGACCCGTAAGTATGTCTGGTCTTCCAGGCGTCCGCAAGGACGCCTGGATTGTTTTTTGCGCTCTACAATGAATCCGCTTTCCCTCATGATCCAACACGAGGAGCGGACATGAAATCTCTTCCAGCAATCGCGATCATCCTGATTCTCCCTTTCTTCGTCATCGCAGACGAACCACCAGTCAACACTCTGACGCCGAAGGAGGTCGCCGACGGCTGGATTCTGCTGTTCGACGGCAAGACGACGTTCGGCTGGACCTCGCCGAATGACTCGAAGTGGACAATCGCCGATGGCATGCTGGCCCCTCAGAAGGACAAGGAAGGATTGCTAGTCACGACAACCAGCTTTCACCAGTTTGAACTGAACTTGCAGTACAACATGCGACTTGAAAGCCGTTTTGAACCCAAACCATCGTCGCGTCCGCAAATCCTCCTGGCTTGCTTGCCTGACGGAACCCAAGCTTCGTCCAGGGGAGGCCGTCAACTTCTCGAAGGCCGCCCGATTTTGCCCGGTCTCAAAGAGCCAAGTACGACTGGCTGGATTGACATGACTCTGAAGGTGTCTGATGGCGGAGACAAAATCACCATCGAATCGGATTTCAAAGGGGAGAGTTTCAAGGGATCCGGTACCTCAACCCAGAAGTCAAAAGGTTCGAGTGGACATCTTGCCCTGAGTGGCAACGGCATCATTTTCCGGAATGTCAAACTGCGTCCTACAGGGCTTCAGCCGATCTTCAACAACAAAGATCTCGACGGCTGGAAGGAGCATCCCAACCGCAAGTCGAAGTTCAGCGTCACCAAGGAAGGCTGGCTCAGCGTCAAGGACGGTCCCGGCGATCTGCAGACCACCGGCGAATGGGCCAACTTCGTGCTGCAAGCGGAGTGCAAGACCAACGGCAAGGACCTCAACAGCGGCATCTTCTTCCGCTGTCTGCCCGGACAGTACCAGATGGGCTACGAAGCGCAGATCCACAACGGCTTTGGTCCGCCGAAGGACTACACCCTCGAAATCTTCGATCCGAAGACCAGCAAGCTCATCGAGAAGAAGAAAGAGAAGTTCACCGCGACCGACTACGGCACGGGAGCCATCTATCGGCGTCAGCCGGCACGCTTCCAGGCGGCGCAGGACAACGAGTGGTTCACGATGACGGTGATTGCGCAAGGGCGGCATCTGGCGACGTGGGTCAATGGGATGCAGACGGCGGACTGGACGGACAATCGTCCGCTGGAGGAGAATGCGCGCAAGGGAGCATTTCTGAAGAAGGGGCCGATCAGCATTCAGGGACACGATCCGACGACCGATCTGCTGTTCCGCAATTTCCGTATTGCAGAACTGCCTGCGAAGTGAATCCCCCGCTTGCGGCGTAGCGTCTCCTTCCTCCCTGGGCTGGAACCCGCTACGCCGCAAGCGGCAAGAAATCACAACTCCAACTTTGGCTCCTCGTCATCGAGCAGCATGGCGGTGGCTTCCTCGTCGCTCAGTTCGATCACGCCTTCCTGAGTCTCGTCCACGAGCAGGATCGCTTCCGCGTCTTCCTCGTCGAGGTCCATCACAATGGCCTCTTCCTCTTCCTCCGCATCGCCCAGCAGGATCGTCCCGGCCTCATCCTCTTCCTCGACCGTCAGCAAGATCGCGGCGGAGGCGTCTTCCTCGATCACCGCCGCGACCTCGGCTGCCTCGAAATCCTCCGTCAAGAGGATCGCCGCCGCATCTTCCACGACAGGCATGGCAACCGCAGGCTCCTCCTCGAACAGGATCGCAGCGGTTTCCTCATCCATCTCCCACGGCAACGCCTGGGCGGGGGTGGCCTCTTCGACGGGAATCGCCATCGCCGGCGCGGCCGTCGCCATGATCGGCATCGCGACAGGGGGTTCCGAGACGAAGAGATCGTCGAAGGACGGCTCTGCCAGCATCGGCTCCGCGACCGGCATGGCATGCGAAACGGCCAGGGCCGCCACCCCTATCGCTCCGACTGCCAGGGCTCCGACTGCCAGCGTCGCTGCCAGGGACGGTTGCGGTTCGGCCACAGGAGCCGGGGCTGCGTTGCTGAGCGTCGGACTCGCCAGAGCGGCGCGGAGTACGCTCGATTGGGCGAATCGGCCCTTGCGAGAATGCGAACCGATCACCTCGTCTGGCGTCACGCCTCGCGTTCGGCCATCCGGCAGGCTGACGTCCAGGTCTTCGCTGCGAGCCAGGTTCCACGTCGCGTTCAGTGCGTCGAGCGTGACCAACTCCACCGCCGGCACCTTCAGAATCTCGACGCTGCAGTTGGAGCGCGCGAACAAAGCGTCCAGACGCTCCTGCCCCTTGTCGCCTACCTGCACCCCCGTCTCATTCGCCACGAGCAGTAAGCGTCCTGGCGGTTCGAGGTCTTCGTTCAGTTTCGACAGCGTGTTGTAGGTCGATCGGCTGCTGGCGTCGTGAACCAGGACCACGCCGGTCCGTATCTCGTTGCCAGCGCCGGCCCGATGATCGAGGAACAGGTGATAGGCCGACGCATACGGCGTTCCCCCTTCTTCGGGCCGCAGCACGCGCAGCAGAGGCGACGAGGGATCGAGTTTGCGGTTCTCTTCCAGCAGTTGTGTCAACCCTTCGGCCAACGACTCGCGCTCCGGCGGAATCCCGCGCAGATTGGTCGCATGCTCGGTCATGTGCTTGTCGATGGCCCGGTCGATGAGTTCGTTCAGATCGAACTCCGTCAGGTTCACCGGAGGCAGGATGCCGTCCTCGCTCTCGTGGCGCGTCTTCCACTCGGCCAGCCAGCGCGGGCCACCGGACTGGCGCAGCCAACTCTGCTCGCGATGCCATGCCTCACGGGCGGCGTTGAGGATCTCGCGCGGGCGAATATCGAGCGACTGTCCCATGTGCTGCTCGAACCAGCGCGTGCCGAGCGGGAAGAGAGAATCGTCGAAGAACAGTTGCCGGACCTCCGCGACCTCCTCGAACGGCTCGAAGAAGTGGCGCAGACGAACCTCGAGCAACTGACGGGCCTGCCCCGGCGTCAGGCTCGGCAGTTGCAACTGGATCTGGGCGAGGCGATCCCAGGCGGAATGCTGGATCACGCCATGATCGTGCCAGCGGACGAGGCTTGGCTGGATGCCTGCCGTGACGGCAAGCAGGTTGCGCGAACTATCGATGACCGCTTCCAGGAAGCGAACCAGGGCGGACGCTTGCTGATCTTCGAGGTTATCGACCTGATCGAATGCCAGGATGAACGGCTGCTCGCAAGCGGCCGTCAGGCGCGACAGAGCGACGAGGACTTGCTTGATCTGCTGCGCATCCTCAATCTGGACGGGGCCGTCAGGATCGTTGCCGGGCGGCAGACCGAGCAGCTCATGAGCGGGATAAGCCGGGATGGTGTCGCCGCGCAGCCATTGCACGGCGAGGGCCGCCGTCGTCCCGTCTTCCTTGCCCTGCCGGCGGCGCAGCACCGAACGATAGAAGCGGAACAGGACGTCCACGACGGTCGGATCGGCGAGGCCGGCGTCGGCGGGGCCTTCCGGCGCGGCGCCCACAAGGACGTCGAGCAGCGTCTGCCGCAGCAGCGACCAGGAGCGGAAGCCATTGACGTCGCCCAGCGCCCGGCCGATGGCGGTCGAGAGAAGCTGGAACAGGACCGTTCCCGAGAAGGAGGAGCGATCGGTCCAGGTGAGCTTGCCGACGACGTTCCGAAGGAGGACGCGCGGCAGATTGGCGGGGCTGGCCAGGAGGTTGTGCAGGTAGATGGAGCAGGCCCGGCCATCGGTACGCGCCCAGCGGTCAAGGCGCGACAGCAGATGACTCTTGCCGACGCCCGCCTCGCCCCAGAGCATGGCACCGATGCCGCGGCGCTGCTCGAGCGCTTCGCGGGCCAGGCCGGTGAGGCGCTCGAAGGCGACGCGATTCAACTCGGCCAGATCGACGTCGTCGTCGGAGGGCGCGTTGACGCGATTGTCGGTGAATGGATTGTGCGCGAGAAGTCGATCGAATAACTCGACGGAGCGCGAGGGGATGGTCATGGCGCGTTCCTGTTGCGGGTCAAGGAGAAACAATCACGCGAGTTCGCAATCAGCAGCATATCCGAAGATGAGGGCGTCGTGCATCCAGAATCCGCCTCAGAATCGGCACGCGGCGCGCAAACCGTGCCTGTAATCCGGATATTCCAGTTCCACGGCCAACTCTTGCCTCAAACGCCGATTCGAGAGCCGTCGATTCGTCTTCTCCGGAACGCTGGGAAGGATGAACTGTGGTACAGGAGCGTCGAGTTCATGGGCCAGATACTCGTAGAAATCGCGGCGGCGTACCGGACAATCGTCACAAACGATATAGGCGTTCCCTTGTTGCCCACGTTCCAGGGCGGCCATCACTGCGGTTGCGCCATCATCAACCTGAATGAGGTTGAGCCACTTGTCGGGATCGACGGCCAGCGGTTCGCCGCCGCGGATCGCCTTCTCGCGCAGGAGCCGGCCCGGTCCATAGATGCCCGCGAAGCGCAGGATCGTGGCCCCCGGCAGTGTGTGAAATAGATACTCCTCGGCGCGGAGGACAATTTGGCCTGATTCCTCGCTTGGCTCTGTCGGGGAATCCTCATCGACAAGGTCGCCGTACTGCTGCCCATAGACGCTGCTACTGGAGATGAAGACGAACTTGCCGGGGTGCGTCAGCAGGGCGAGCAGATGCATCAGGCCATCGACATAGACTGCGTTCATGGTCTTTCCCGCGGCGCGGTCAAGGCCGACGCAATGG
Organism: Gemmatales bacterium; assembly: GCA_038221045.1. Taxonomy (GTDB): domain Bacteria; phylum Planctomycetota; class Planctomycetia; order Gemmatales; family Gemmataceae; genus JBBRIK01. Next base: position 359 of record JBBRIK010000232.1, on the reverse strand, counting down.
ACGGTGGCATCGACGCGCGGCAAATCGCGGAGCGTATCCGGCACGGTAACATCGCAGACGACGGGAGTGATTCCTGCCGCCTCGAACTCGGCGGCGCGAGCCGGACTGCGCGTCGTGGCGAAGACGCGATGGCCCTGCCGCTGACAGCGGGCCGCCACGCGCGAGCCGAGATAACCACAGCCGACGATCAGCACACCCGCCATGAGTCTGACTCCGGGGACAAGTGACAGTATAATTCCCGTGGATGACCTCCGTCGTCTTGGCGCGTGCGGGGTTGGGGGGGTATAACGCGAAAACGCCACCGGCCACACACACCCGCCACAACAAACCCCCGAAGGATACCAGCCGAAACCGGTGGG
>JBBRIK010000231.1:0-7267 GCA_038221045.1 Gemmatales bacterium | reverse complement strand
TGGACCTGCGCCCCTGAGCCGGCACGCCGGCTCCTTGGTTCCCCCGCTCGCGTGTTGGGTGCCACGCGATTCGGCTGCACTGGAGTGGATGATATAGCAGCCCTCGATCCCTGGCTACCATTGCGCCTCCCCCGACCTCATAGAATAACTTCTCGAATCCCGCCTCCCGCCGCGGGAGTCTCTCCATGAGACGACGCCTCCTCTCTCTTTTTCTGCTGGCATTGACCACGGCCAGCGCTTGCGCGGCGCCGAAGCTCACCATCGACTGCGGGCGCGGCAAGGACGGCTTCACTCTCGCCGGGCGCGACGCTCTTCAGCAACTCCTCGTCAGCGATGACACTCAGCGCGACCGCACGCGCGAAGCCAGGACGCTCAGGCCGCCTACGAGGACATCCTCTGGGCGCTGCTGAACACGAAGGAATTTCTGTTCAATCATTGATCGAGGGTTAGCCGCGACGCGGAGTCTTCGGAGCGGAGCGCGTGGCGCGATGACGCAGTACACGCTCCGCTCCGAAGACTCCGCATCGCGGCTAACCAAATGAACTCGCCTCAAATATAACGAATGGGTTCACACTCTCATCCACACAAGGGGAGACGACATGACGAAGGTTTGCGTCGCGATGGCGACTCTGGTCTTGACGGCGAGTCTGGTTCAGGCCGAGGACAAGAAGGAGACCAAGAAGGTGGAGAACGTTCTCGGCTACAAGATGAAGGGACTCGACGGCAAGGAAGTCGATCTGTCGGCCTACAAGGGCAAGGTCGTCCTGTTCGTCAACGTCGCCAGCAAGTGCGGGCTGACGCCTCAGTACGAGGGACTGCAGGCCCTCTACGAGAAATACGGCAAGGAAGGCTTCGTCGTCGTCGGCGTGCCGTGCAATCAGTTCGGCGGTCAGGAGCCGGGCAGCGACAAGCAGATTTCCGAGTTCTGCACGACCAAGTACAAGGTCACCTTCCCGATGCTGTCGAAGGTTGACGTTAACGGCGGCAGCGCGTGCGAGCTGTACAAGACGCTGAAGGAGAAGAAGGCCGGCGACATCAAGTGGAACTTCACCAAGTTCCTCGTCGGCAAGAACGGCGAGGTCGTCGAGCGCTTCGAGCCGCGGACGCCTCCCGAACAGCTCACCGAGAAGATCGAGGAAGAGCTGAAGAAGTAATAGCGGCGAGCGGTCCTCTTTCCGCCGCTTGCGGCTTAGCGATCAACTCCGGTACGCCGCAAGCGGCGGTCTTTTTGAACACCTGCGCCAACGACTCTGATTTCGGTGTGTTGTTCTTGAAGAGGGATGCAGGCAGAAGGTTGACAGCCTGCGCCGCTCCGTGTTACGTTGTCAGAAGTATCGCCGTCCCATCGCCAGCAGGGAGTAGCCCGAACTCATGGCCAAGCAACCCGTTGGTGTCTGGGGCATCGACCTCGGCCAGTGTGGCCTCAAGGCCGTCCGTCTCGTCGAGAAGGACGGCGAGGTCGTCGCCACCGCCTTCGACTTCGTCGAGCACCCCAAGATCCTCAGCCAGCCCGACGCCGATCCCGATCAACTCACGCGCGAAGCCCTTGAGAAGTTCCTGGCGCGGAACCCGATCAAGGGCGACGTCGTCGCCATCAGCGTACCCGGACAGTCTGGCCTGGCGCGCTTCGTCAAGCTGCCGCCCGTCGAGGAAAAGAAGATCGGCGACATTGTTCGCTTCGAGGCGAAACAGCAGATCCCGTTCAACCTCGACGAAGTCGTCTGGGACTATCAGAAGCTCGGGGCCGGCCTAGTCACCGATGGCTTCGCCCTCGATACCGAAATCGGCCTGTTCGCCATCAAACGCGACATGGTGAACAAGTATCTCCAGCACTTCAAGGACGTGAACGTCGATGTGCATATCGTCCAGATGGCCCCGCTGGCCCTGTGCAACTACGTCGCCTACGACCTGCTTCCGAAAGAGACAGGCGAGGGCGAGGAAGAAGCCGGCAAGCGCAACGTCGTCGTGGCCCTCGACATCGGCACCGATAGCTCGAACCTGGTCATCACCGACGGCAGCCGGATCATCTGGCAGCGCCCCATTCCGCTGGGCGGCAACCACTTCACGCGCGCTCTGACGAAGGACCTCAAGCTGACCTTCGCCAAGGCCGAGCATCTGAAGCGCAACGCGATGAAGTCGCCGGAGTTGAAGAAGATCCTGGGCGCGATCAAGCCGGTGCTGGCCGACTTCGTCAGCGAGGTGCAGCGGTCGCTGGGCTACTTCACCAGCACGCACCGCGACGCCCAGATCCAGTACATGGTCGGTCTCGGCAACGCCTTTCGGTTGCCCGGCTTGCAGCGATTCCTGGCCGAGAAACTGCAGATCGAAGTCCGCAAGATGGACAAGCTGCAACGGCTCAAGGGACCGGGCGTCGTCGATGCGCCGGTCTTCACCGAGAACCTGCTGAGCTTCGCCGTCGCCTATGGTCTGGCGGTCCAGGGCTTGCAGAAGGCCAAGCTGCTGACGAACCTGCTGCCGCAAGACATCCGTCTGGATCGGCTCATCAAGGCGAAGAAGCCCTACGCGGTCGCGGCGGCGGCGGTCCTGCTGCTGGCCATCGCGTCTCTGGCGGCGGGCTTCGGCAAGCAGTGGTCGGCCTACGGCGGCAAGCCGGTCCAGGACGCCAAGACGCGCGGCAAGGGGGTCATCAAAGCCATCGAGACCGCTGAGACCGCGTACGACGAACAAAGGAAGGCCGCCGAGAAGGAAGGCCTGGCCATCGAGAGCATCGTCGGCGGTCGCGAAGAACAGCCCAACTGGTTGCATCTGTACAAGTTCATCGATGAGATCATCCCGCGCCCCGAGGACGCTCGCGGCAAACCGGGTCCGGACGGCAAGCCCGTCTACGATCTGCCGCCTTCCGCACTGAAACCGAGGGACTACCTGACGCAAGCCCGCGAGGCGTATACGACTGAATGGCTGCCCTGGCGGCACGGTCAGGGCGCCGCTGCCGGCAAGGGCAAGGACGGTGACCTTGGTCCCGCTCTGGATCGACTCCTTCAGTTCAACATCGAGGCGGTCAATTGCCGCTACTCGAACAAACTGAGTGACTTCTGGGCCAAACTGCCCGACAAGGTCAAGAATACAGCCAACAGGTTCGTCTTGCCGGCGGACGATCTGAAGATGCCTCCAGGGGAGAACGACAAGGGCTGGGTGGTGGAGCTTCGCGGCTACACCTATCACTATGACGCGAACGTCTTCGTCATCAACGTGCTAATGGAGAACATCGCCCGCAAGGCGGCTCAAAAAGGCATCGACTGGCCGATCAATCTCGTGCCGGCTCCCCCCGCTCCGGCCAAACCGCCGGCGGACGATCCTCCCATGCCTCCGTCCATGGGTCCTCCTGGGACCCCGAACGACCAGCCGGTGCCTCAACGCGCGATCAGCCACATTATCCTGTTTAACTCCACGACCAAGGACGCGAATGGGACGACGCCGTTCGAGATCATCGCCTCTTCCAAGGTCAAGGGCGTCGTCATCGCCACAGCGCCCGCTGCGGCAGCCTCACCAGGCGGTCCCGGACCAGGGGGGCCAGGACCAGGAGGCCCTGGCGGACCTGGGCCAGGCGGGCCAGGCGGGCCAGGCGGGCCGGGCGCACCGGGAGGCGGGGGCGCTGGAGCAACGATCGACTGGAAAGCCCTCGGCAGCGAGTCGCTTGGCACCGCGGCCCCTGCCGGCGGCGGGCAGGTTGCACCGGCACCCGCGCCGGCGGCGGGGAAGACCTACAAGCGGACCGAGTTCGTCATCCTCTTCATTTGGCGCGAACCGACCAAGTCGTCGGACTCGCTGCTGACGGAGAAAAAGGCGAATGAGAGCAGTCAGTCAGGCGGTCCTGGTGGTCCCGCCCAGGGACCTCCTCCTGGGTATCAGAGCGGCCCCCGTTGAAATCGAGTCGCGACTTCCGAGTTTCCCGAGCGGATGAACAACCATGAAGCTCGACAAAGAATTCATGAAAAAACACCAGTTCTGGCTGCTGCTGGGACTGGCCGTGTTTCTCTGGACGATCAGTCTCGCCCTGGTGTTCATCGGTCCGCGCGCCAAGGCGGCCGAGGAAGCGAAGAACTACCAGAAGGCCGAGACGGAGTTCCAGAACAAGTTAAAGCTCGACCTCAAGAACGTGAGTTTTCTCACCAAATGGAAAGAGCGTCAGGACGTCTTCACCAAACGCAAGAACGTCGTCTGGGAGGAAGCCTGGAAGACACAGGCCGAGTTGATGACCTGGCCGGGCAATCTGGCCACGGAGTTGGCGAACGCCTCCTTTGGCGACAAGATCGAACCCGATTCGATTCAGCGTTACAAGAACGAACTGTATCGCTCTCAATTCGCGAGCATGGATGCATTTCTCGCGCTTCGCACCGAGCCGCTCTACTTCCCCGTCGGCTTCGAGCGCAGCGTGTTGGGCGAACACACCTGGAAGGAAGATCCGACGCGGGAAGAGTGCTGGCTGGCCCAGGAAGAACTGTGGGCGCGCCGCGAGGTCTTCAAACTTCTGACGGCGACCTTGAAGTCGATTGGCGCTTTCACGGAAATCCGCGAGCCGGGCTTCAAGAACGTGCTGATGGCGGCCGGTGGCCCGGCTTTCGACGTCCTGGCGAAGAAGAACCCGCAACTGCAACCGATTCTCTTCAAGGAGCGCCCGAAGCCCCCCGAAGCGGTCAAGAGCCAGTTGTTCCGCAATCACTCCTGGGAGGTCGAAATCTTTCTGGAGAAGGAGCCGAGTTCCAATCGGCTGCAGATCAGCGGCAAAAGCACGATCAAGAACATCAACCCGCACGGCCGGTCGCTGGCCCTGGTCAATGGGGGCAAGGGACTGCAACTGCGCGTTCGTAAAGAAGCGAACACGCTCGATCTGCTGCCCATTGAAGGCCAGTTGCTGCCGCCGGAGGGCACGTCGGCGTTCGAGAAACCGACGACGTCGCCGGGCCTGACTCTGGCGGCAGGCTTCGACCTCGAGGAAGTGTTCACGACGGCGACGTCCCCGATCAAGCGTCTCGAAATGGTTGAAGTAGGCGCTCCTGCTCAGTCGCATCGCCTGGCCGCCATCGCGGACCTGGTGATGAACAAACTGGCCCCCGTGCCGCCGCCTGAGGACCCGGCGAATCCGGGTGGCGGCCCTCCAAATGTGGGGGGTGGCCCGCCGCCGAATGTGGGTGGCGGCCCGCCGCCGAATGTGGGTGGCGGTCCCCCGAATATGGGTGGCGGTCCCCCAGGTCAAGGAGGAGCGGCCGCGCCGGCGGTGAGCGAGAAGACGCCCAACGACTTCGTCCGCAAGCGCTATACCCTGGTGAACGATCAGGTGCGGCGCATACCTGTCGCGTTCGTCATCATCGTCGATCAAGCGCAGCGAAGCGAAGTGCTGGCTGCCGTCGCCAACTCCCGCGCGAGGATACAGACGAGCCAGGTGCAGTGGCGGCACAGCGAACCGGTCGCTCCCGCAGCCCCCCCCGTCGCGGCTGGCGCGGGTGGTATGGGTGGCGGCATGGGGTCTCAGCCCGTCGTCGATCCGATGGACAAGGGGAAACCCGCCGAGAAACCGGGTCTCCTCGCCGAAGACAGTCAGAATTTGATCGAGTTGTCGGTGTACGGAGTGGCGACGCTGTTCGACCGCTTCAAGCTGCCTCCGCCGGAGCAGAAACCCTGAAATTCGATTTGCAGAGACAAGGCAGGAAACCATCATGAAGAAGCTCAATCTCAAACCGTTCCTGATCGAAAAGGGCGAGCGCGTCGGTCTGTACGTCGCGGCCGGGTTGTCGTTGCTGCTCGTCAGCATGGGGATCATCAAGGTCCTGGGCAGCGGCAGCGCGTCGGCCAACGCAGACAAACTGGGCGCTCAACTCAATGCGATCGTAGACAAGCAAGATAAGGCCCGTCCGGGAGCAGTTCATGATCCGAAAGATCTGCCCAGCGCCGAGCTTGTGGCCAAACTGACAACGGTGGCCGCCGCCGAGTTCCCCGCGCATTCGATGTTCTGGGGTTCCGCGGCGAAGGACACGATGCGGCAACAACCGGCCATCTTCGTACCCGATGAGTTTCTGGTCGAGTATGTGCGGGCCAACCTGCCCGCCCTCGATTTCGAGTACGACGATCGGGGCGTTCCGGTCGCCGTCTGGATGGTCGAATCGCCCGCCGGGGCCGGCATGGGCGGCGGCGCGGGCGCGGCCGGTATCCTGGGCGGCGGCAATCAGGCAGGCAACGCGGGCGGAGCGCCACCCGGCTACCAGGGTCCAGGAACCATCAACAAGGGTTTCGCCGCCATGGTTGGCGGAGCCAGGGGCGGAGCGGGCGCGTTCGGCAACTTCGGCGCTGCGGGCGCTGGCGCGGCGGGGAACGCCGGAGCGGGTGGGGCGCTGGGTGCTGCCGGAGGCCCGGCCAGAGGCCGGCCTGGCATTCCCCCTCAATTGCGCGGCCGACCGACTCTCAAGCCTCCGCCCGATCAGGCGGCCAAGCTCAAGCGCGTACCCCTTGCTGACGCCGAGACTGCCGTGGGCAACAGGGAACTTGCCATTCGGCCCTTGCCGCTGCGAATGGCCGTCGTCGTCGCCAGTTTCCCGTACAAGAAGCAGGTCGAGGAGTTTCGCCAAAAACTCCGTCTCGACACCCAGGGAGCCGTCCTCACCGAACGTGTCAAGGGCGACAAGGACACGAGCTGGAACTCATTCCAATTCCGCGGTTTGACCGTCGAACGAGCCGTCGAGGAGCCGGGCAAGAAGCTGGAGTGGGAGCCGGTACCCATCGACGAATCGATCAAACGCATCCTGGTGCTGGTCGGTGGCGCGCGACCCGAAAACGTCGAACCGGACGATCCCCGGCTGAAGCCGATCACGGACGTCAGCCGAGGGCTGGCCATGGCCCGGCCCAAGCAATTCCCCGGCCACACTTACTCCGACCTGGTCGGCAAACTGGCGAACATCAACACCACCCTCGATAAGTTGAATACCGAGGAGGCCAAGAAGGCGATCGTTCGTCCGAACAAAATCGTTGGCGACTTCGATCCCTATGACGTCGGCGGCGCGGACACGAAGACAGGGGGCATGGGCGGTGCTGCGGGCGCAGGTGGTGCCATGGGCGGGGCCGCTGGCGCGATGGGGGGAGCGGCGGGCGCGACAGGGGGAACTGCCAATCCCTACGTCCTTCATGGCACTGGCCCGGATCGGGATGTCAAGGAAACCTCCATCGACCATTGCCTGGTTCGCTTCCTTGATGTGACTCTGGAGCCGGGCAAGGCGTATCGCTATCGCATCAAGGTGCGCATGGCCAACCCGAACTA
>JBBRIK010000230.1:0-7269 GCA_038221045.1 Gemmatales bacterium | reverse complement strand
GTGATCGTTCTTCGCCGCTTGCGGCTCTTTAGAGCCGCAAGCGGCGGATGAGGAATGCGATGGAAGCGCCGTCGAATCACTTCGAGGTCCTCGGTCTGGCGCGCACGTTCGCCCTGGCTGATATCGACGTCGAGGCGAACTACCTGGCCCGCAGCCGGGAAACCCATCCCGATTTTCATCAACTCGCCGCGGCCTCCGAGCAGCGAGCCAGTCTTGAATTGACGGCCCTCCTCAACGAAGCGTATAACACACTGCGCGATCCCTTCCGGCGAGCGGACTATCTGCTCACCCTGGAAGGCGGCCCCTCGCCCGGCGAAGCGCGTGAGATGGCTCCTGATTTCCTCGAAGAGATGCTCGAACTGCGCATGGAAATCGAGGAGTTGCGCGAGAGCGGCGAGCCGTCCGGACTCGCGGCGATGGAGCAGCAACTTCGAGAGCGGCGCGGCCGATTGATCGGGGAGATCGCAGTCCGGTTCGCAGAGTATGAGCAACTTCCTGCCAGTGAGGCGAAACGACGAGCGATCCTCGTTGGAGTGCGGCAGTTGCTCAACACGGCGAAGTACATTCAGGGTCAGTTACGCGACCTTCGTGCTGATCGAGAGGAGAAATAATGGCGAGGATTCGTATCAACAGAGACATCGGCCCCCTGGCAATGGCGATTTTCTTCATCCTTTTCGGACTGATCTACCTGTTCAATCTCCACTTTGAGGGCATGAACATCGTCATCGGCCTCTGCGCTCTGATCGCGGGCGTCCTGGGGCTGTTGGATCTGAGTTAGTCAATCGGGTTCGGGCGATTAGTTTAGCGGTTAAAACGTCCGGCCTACACCCGGAAGATCGGGGGTTCGAGTCCCTCATCGCCCATTGATGCGATCAGGCAGGATTCAGGGCCAACGTCAACTCGCGCACCAATCCGCTGATATCCGCCAGAACTTCATCGAGCGTCGCTGAGCCGAGACGCTCCATGCGCCGGACGATCGCGCTGCCGACGATGATTCCGTCCGCGTGATCGCGCAGCAGACGGACGTGTTCCGGTTTGCTGATGCCGAAGCCGACGCACAAGGGCAACGTCGTCTCCCGGCGCAATTTGGCCAGCAACTCGCGAATCTGGATCGGCAGTTGATCGTGTTCCCCCGTGATGCCCGTGATGCTCACGCAGTAGAGAAAGCCCGTCGATTGACGCGCGATTCGCAGCGCGCGGTCGAGGGGCGTCGTCGGCGTCACGAGTTGAATGAGCTTCAGGTCCGCCCCGGCGGCGATGCCTGCGAGTGCTTCCGATTCCTCCACAGGCAAATCCGGCACGATCAGACCGCTCAGCCCCGCCTCACGCGCCAGCCGGGCGAACGTCTCCGGTCCGCGCCGATGGATCAGCGAAAAAGACACCATGCCGGCGAGAGGGCGCTGATATCCCTTCATCTCGCGGATGCAGCGGAACACGTCGTCGAGCCGCAGACCGCCCGCGAGAGCGCGTGTGTAGGACGCCTGGATGACGGGACCGTCGGCGATGGGATCGCTGTAAGGAAAGCCAATTTCGATCAGGTCGGCCCCGCTCTCGGCCAGAGTACGGGCGACGGCGACGGTCGTGGCGACGTCGGGATCGCCAGCCGTCACGAAGGGCATGAACGCTTTGCGTCCCTCGGCGCGCAGACGCTGAAACAGCGAATCGATCGGATTGATTTCGTGGGCCGCGCTCACTCGATGTCCTCGCCCTGAAGATGGGCAACTTCGTAACAATCCTTGTCGCCACGGCCCGAAAAGCAGACCACGACGATATCGTCCTTCGCCCGCGTCGAGGCCAGCCGCATCGCCTCGACGACCGCATGGGCCGTCTCCAGAGCCGGCAAGATGCCCTCCAGCCGCGAGCAGAGGTGGAACGCCTCCAGTGCCGCGTCGTCGCCGACTGCCGTGTAACTCACTCGGCCCTCGTCCTTCCAGTAACTGTGTTCCGGCCCGACGCCGGGATAGTCCAGTCCCGCCGAGATGGAGTGGACGTCAGCCGTCTGGCCATCGTCGTCCTGAAGGACATAGCTGAAGCTGCCGTGCAGCACGCCCGGCTGGCCATGACTCAGCGTCGAGGCATGCTCACCGGCCCTGGCGCCTCGTCCCCCTGCTTCGACGCCGATGAGCTGGACGGTATCATCCTGGACGAAGGGAGCGAACATGCCGGCCGCGTTGCTGCCGCCGCCAACGCAGGCGACGACGGCGTCCGGCAGCCGGCCCAGTTGTTCGAGACATTGCGCCCGCGTTTCGCTGCCGATGACTGACTGAAAATCGCGGACCATCATCGGAAACGGATGCGGCCCGACGACGCTGCCAATGATGTAGTGCGTGTTCTCGACGGTCGCCATCCAATCGCGCATCGCCTCGTTAATGGCGTCGCGGAGCGTTTTGCTGCCGCTGGTGACGCTGATGACCTTGCTGCCCAGCGCCTTCATTTTGAAGACGTTCAGCTTCTGCCGGCGAATGTCCTCCGCCCCCATGTATACGGCGCACTCCAGGCCGAACAGGGCCGCCGCCGTGGCGCTGGCGACGCCATGCTGGCCCGCTCCCGTCTCGGCGATGATGCGCGGCTTGCCCATGCGCTTCGCCAGCAGGGCCTGACCGATGCAGTTGTTGATCTTGTGAGCGCCGGTATGGTTGAGGTCCTCGCGCTTGAGGAAGATGCGTGCCCCGCCGGCCTTCTGAGTCAGCCGCGAGGCGAAATAGAGCAGCGACGGCCGGCCGACATAGTGATGCAGATGATGCTGGAATTCCTGCTGAAACGCGGAATCGCCACGGGCACGGTCGTATTCCTCGCTCAATTGGCGGAGCGCGAACATGAGCGTCTCGGGCACATAACGGCCGCCGTAGGGGCCGAATCGGCCCTGCGTGTCGGGAACGGAGGACGGAGCGGACATGACATTCTCGAAACAGGAGGGCAACTCTATCTTCCCTGGCATCTTACCGTCCAGGTTCGAGACGGAAACGAGAGCGGGACGATTTTTTCCTGGTTCGACGAGATGGGTAAGGGTGTCTATGCTGTCAGAAGCCGCTTCCGAGTTCGTGACCCTCCTTCACGGGAGAACCTCCATGCCTGAAATCATTCCCTGCCCCGGCTGCGACAAGAAGATCAAGGTTCCTGACGGCGCGGAAGGCAAGAAGCTGAAGTGTCCAGGCTGTCAGGCCATTTTGTTGATCACGGAGGATGGTCTGGAAGAGGTCAAAAAGCAAGGAGTGCAGGCCAGTGTGAAGAAACCCGCCGCGAAGCCGCCTCCGGAGGAGGACGAGGACGCGCCCACGAAAGCAAAACGACGCAAACCGGCAGATGAAGATGAAGTCAAGGACCAACCGAAGGCAAAGCGGCGCAATGCCGCAGTGGACGACGAGGACGAACCGAAATCGAAACGGCGCAATGCCGCAGTGGACGACGAGGACGAGCCAGACGAGGAGGAGGACGAAAGGCCGCTGAAGAAGAAGCGTAAGAAGGCCGGCAAGGGCATTCCGATGTGGGTCTGGCTCGCTGGCGGCGGCGGCCTGGCTGCCGTGCTTGTGGTGGTGCTGATTCTCTTCGTCTTCAGCGGGGGCAGTAGCAACCTGAGTAAGGTCAAGTCCGGCATGACTGAGCGGGAAGTAATTGCACTCGCAGGCAATCCCCAACTCAAGAAAGGGTCTGTAGCCCTCTGGACCCATCCGAAAAAAAGTGAAGCCGAACTCTCTGGAAGAACCCCTCCCAGTGGACTCAAGGAGGCATTGATGGTCATCTTTGTCGATAGTAAAGCCACCGAGGTGGAATACCGGCAGGGAGCCGCCATCTACGAGGAAGGAAAACGCCGTTGACCGTCCCTTGAGAAAACTGAAGGGTTCCCTCTCCGTGCGGCTCTATGATAGCAGACGATCCCATTCATGAGGGACGACGCCATCATGAGCCGCGGTTCGCTTCATACGTTCGTTCGCGATCTGTGCGAGCAATTGAGCCATGCCGGTCAGGCAGGAATGCCGGACGCGGCCCTGCTTGAGCGCTGGATCAGCCACCGCGATGAGGCCGCGTTTGAACTGCTGATTCGTCGTCATGGGGCGATGGTGCTGGGTGTTTGTCGTCGTGTTCTGCATCATCCTCAAGACGTTGAGGACGCGTTCCAGGCGACATTCCTGCTGCTGCTCCGCAAGGTGGCCGGCATTCGCCAACGGAACACGCTCGGCGCCTGGTTGCACAAGGTCGCTCTCCGGGTCGCCCTTCGCGCCCGTGCCACTCGCAGCCGGCTTCCCGAAAGGGTAGTTGAGGACGTCGAGGCGCCACAGGAGAAGGACGATCTGCTCTGGCGCGATCTGCGTCCCGTTCTCGACGAGGAGATCAATCACCTTCCGGATCGCTATCGTCTGCCGTTCGTGCTGTGCAACCTCGAAGGCAAGACCAACCAGGAAGCGGCTGACGCCCTGGGCTGTCCGGTCGGCACGATCCTGTCCCGGCTGCACTGGGCGCGCGGCCGGCTGCGGAACCGTCTCCAGCGGCGCGGCGTGACCGTGTCGCTCACTCTCCTGGCGGTCCTTCTCGAACGTCAGATGGCTCTGGCGGCCGTTCCCGCTCCACTGATCGAGTCCTGTTGTCTTGGCGTACTCTCGTCCTTCTCAACTCGCGCCGCCTCTTTGGCGGAAGGAGTATTGCGATCCATGTTCCTGATAAAACTCAAGTGGTCCATGGCCATCCTCGTCGTCTGTGGCTTATCACTGACGGCCTGGAAGGCCTCGGAGTCGGCGAACGCTGCACCGGCGCCGCCCCGACACCATAAGAAAGACGCACCCCGCCGGCCGCCGAACATGGAAACCCCGGCCGAAACGCCGCGCGACTGGATCGTCGTGTCCACGAATTATCCGGGCCGCCTCTCCCTCATCGCCCGTGAGATACATCCGGGTGAGAAAGTGCCCGAGGAGCGGATCGCGACGACGACTGAGGACAAGACGAAACGCTACTATCGCCTCCAGGAAGGCGACCGCGTCGAGAAGGATGACCTGCTGGGCCGTACGGACGATCGTCTGGCCCGCGCGGAAGCTGACATCAAAAAAGCCAAGATCGTGGCCGCCGAATCCGAGCGTCAGAGTTCGGAAAAGACACGCGACGAGGCGAAGATTCGATACGAGCGAACCGTTAAACTCTTCAGAGAAGGCGGAGTGGGTGTGGACGATCTCAGCGGCGCGAAGCTGGCGTGGGAATGCTATGTCGAAGAGGTGAAAGGAAAGATGGCGAATCTTGAGATTGCCCGGCGGGAGTTGGACCAGGCAAATCTCGTCGTGCAATTGCACGAGATTCGCAGTCCGGTCGCCGGGACGATCGTGAGCATCCTGAAGAAACAGGGGGAAGCCGTGAAGGAACTGGAAGGCGTCTTCCGCATCAAGGTCGAGGAGAAGTAGCCGGTCCGCCGCTTGCGGCTTAGCGGGGAAGAATGCTAAGCCGCAAGCGGCAAGTCACGCCAGCAGCGCCGTCACACTCGTCTGTGGCTCGCCGCCGGTAACGTGGACCGCCCCCTTCGCATCGACGTACACGTTCACCTCACTGCGAACTCCGAAATCCGGCAGATAGATGCCCGGCTCGATCGAGAAGCACGTTCGCGGCAACACACGCCGCTCTTCGCGCGTTTCGAGATTGTCCATGTTCGCCCCGTTGCCGTGCGTCTCCTGGCCGATCGAATGTCCGGTGCGATGACAGAAATACTCGCCATAGCCGGCAATCTCGATCACCTCCCGCGTCGCCTCATCAACCTGCCAGCCCTGCAAGACACTCTTGCTCGCATACGCCTGCTTCACACAGGCGATGCCGGCATCCCTCGCGCGGGCCACGATCTGAAAGATCTCCTCGTGTCGGGCCGGCACTTCCTTGCCGGCGAAGGCGACGCGCGTCAGGTCGCTGTAGACGGCACGCGGCTTCTTCAACTTCGCCCACAGGTCGATCAGCACAAAGTCGCCCGCTCGAACGGGGGCGTCGGTCTGGGGCGTTGTGGCGTAGTGAGGATCGCCGCTATGAGCGTTGACGGCGACAATCGGCGGATGATCGGTTTCGAGTCCGTTGCGCTCGAAGTGATCGAGGATGACCTTGATAACGTCGGACTCGCGCGGCGGATTGCTAGCCTGGACGCGTTCGCGAATGAAGCCAAACGCGGCGTCGTAGGCCGAGCGCGTGTGAATGGCCGCATCGAAATGTGTCTTCTCCTGCTCGTCGTCCCAGCACGCCTCGAACCACTGGACGAGGTCGCCTGAGGGGACAACGTCCACGCCGAAGGATCGTACCAACTCGACCGTTCCCGCATCGACTCGGCTGACGTAGGGATTGGCGTTTCGCGGCACATACTCCATCGCCACGCGCTTCGTGTCCTTGACGAGCGCCCCCACACCGGCCTCCAATTCCTGCCAGCGAAGGTAGACGGACTTGCCGCCGGGATAGGCGTCAAGCGCCCCCGACTCGATGCGATGCACGAGCTTCTTCGGCTCGCCCTGAGCCGGGATGAAGTAGAACCAGCGGCGCGAGAGAATATGCTCGGGATTGAGGCCAAGGACTCGCCGGGCCAGCACATTCATGGCGCGGAAATCGTAGAGCAGCCAGCCGTCCAGACCCAGTTCGCGAATGGCGCTTTGCACGGCGGTGAGATCGATCATGAGGTCCTCCTGAGTCGCGGCACAGTCATTGGGAGTGGACGCTCTCGCGATACAGTTTGCGTTCCGCGATGTAGCACTCGACGGCGCGCGGCACCAGATAGCGAATGCTGCGCTCCGTGGTGATCCGGCGGCGCAGGTCGCTGCTGGAAATGTCGATCAGGGGCGGCATCGGCACATACTCGATTCGCAATGGCGTGTCGACCGGCAGCATCATTCCCGCACGCACAGCTTCGACGCTCATGGCCGGATAATTCGCCCGCAGCATGACCAGCAGACCGGCGTTGGCGACGATGCGCTTCGGCTCGTACCACTTCGGCAGGTCGTTCAGCGAATCGGAACCGATCAGCAGGAACAGTTCGACGCCGGCATGTCGGCGATGCAGTTCCACGAGCATGTTCGCGGTGTAGGTCAGGCCGGGTAGTTCGTGTTCGATTCGATCGACGCGAAAGACAGGATAGCCGGCGATGGCCAACTCGATCATCTCGACGCGCTGCTCGAAGCGAGTGATCTCGTGTCCCTGTTTGTGGGGCGGATTGCCGGCAGTCACGAACCAGACCTCATCAAGGCGAGCCGACTCGCGGCACGGCTCGGCCAGGATTAGATGTCCGAGATGGACCGGATCTAAGGTGCCGCCGAAGACGCCGAG
>JBBRIK010000229.1:0-7270 GCA_038221045.1 Gemmatales bacterium | reverse complement strand
CCCGTCCCTACACCCTGCTCGTCGAACTGGCTCGCGGCAAGATCAACCAGATGCGCTCGCAGGCAGCCGACTGGAAAATGGGCGGCCTTCAAATCAATCCCGTCTTGCAACAGGGAATCGACGCGGCCACGGTGGCGTTCGGCAAGGCCGTCACCGGTGCCAGCGGCGGCAGGCCCAGTGCCGCCGAGAGCCAGCAGGCGCAACAGGCACTTGCTCTGGGTTATCAAGCCGGCCAATCGATCGTTGAAGCCTACATCGATCAGGTCTTTCACATTCGTCATCAGCGCACTCCCCGTCTGGAATCGACGTTCGGTTGCCGGGTGCAGCCGGGGCCGAACGGAGTACCTGACGTCCTCTCTTCGGGGTCTGTCGCCTATGCGAAGGCGTTCAACAACATCAGCATTGCCTTCCCGTGGTGCGATATCGAGGCGGAGGAGAGTACTTATTCCTGGAAGGGATACGACGAACTGGTCCAATGGGCCATCGACCAAGGTCTCACGATTAGCGGCGGACCGTTGATCGATTTCTCCTCGGCGCAGCTGCCGGCGTGGTTGTGGCTGTGGGAACAGGACGTGCCGACGATGGCCAGCTTCATGTGCAAGGCCGTCGAGGCGACCGTGCGCCGCTATCGCAAGGACATTCGCCGCTGGCAAGTTTGCGCGGGCAGCAACAGCGCGCGTGTTCTGGGACTGGGCGAAGAGGAACTACTGGGACTGACGTACCGTCTGGCCGAGGCGGCCCGGCAGGCGGATCCGTCGATAGAGCTCGTGATCGGTGTCTCGCAGCCCTGGGGCGAGTACATGGCCACGCAGGACTACAACCATTCGCCGTTCATCTTCGCCGACACCCTGATCCGCTCGGGTCTGAACAACCTGGCCGCCCTCGACGTCGAGATGCTGATGGGCGTGACGTCGCGCGGCAGCTACTGTCGCGACGTGCTGGAAGCGTCGCGCATCCTCGACCTGTACGCTCTCCTTGGCGTGCCGTTGCGCGTGACACTCGGCTACCCGGCGGAGACCACAGCCGATGCCGGAGCGGATCCCGAGATGCTGCCCGACGCCGGCCGCTGGCGCGGCGGGTTCAATCCCGCGAGCCAGGGCGAATGGGCGGCTGCTTTCGGTGCCCTGACCCTGTGCAAGCCCTATGTCCAGGGCATCCAGTGGTGCCATCTGCACGACGCTCAGCCTCATCAAGTCCCGCATGGCGGCCTGATTGACGCTCGAGGCCAGGTCCGTCCCGCGTTTGATCGTCTTCTCCGTTTGCGCGAACAGCATCTCCGTTGACCGTCGCGTCGTTACTCAGCACTTCGCGGCCCAAGGCAAGTGGCGATCCATTGAAACTGCTCCTCGGTCAGGGGACCGGAGGGCGGCAGAGCATAATCGATGTCGCTGGCATAGTCCCCGCGCTCACAGGTGAGAGCAAAGACAGCGGCGAGGTCCACGATCGCGTCAGGATCTGGTCCCTTCAAGGGTACCGCCACCTTCGGCAGCGGAGCGGAGAGCGGCCAGGGATAGACTTCACAATCCGGCCGGCGATCGCCTCGTGAGACGAGGTAATAGTAGTCACCGGGGGGCAGGTTGTCGCGCAAGAGAACGCGATGTCCCACGCGGAGAAGGTCCAGTTCGACCAGGTGGACATTCTGTAACAGAAGAGCGTTTCGCTTGGCGAGATAGACGCGGTAGCCCGGTTCTCCCTTGTTCGCCGGCGAGAGCAATTCCAGAAGGGCGACGAGAGAGCGATCCGGCCTGTGCAGGATCTCGATGTAGGTGTCGCGCACCTCGTCGGGAATGATCAGAGGGATCGTGACAGGGGCAAGGGTGGCCGTGCCAGTGGCGACGGCTGGGAACGCGCCACGAGGTCCAGGGTCGCGTTCGACGGCGGCGTCGGGAAGGATCAGGCGGCGCGCCACCGGAGGCCCTTCAACGAGGTAGACCCGCTCTCCGATCCGGGCGGTGTACTGGCGCGGCAACAGCCGGGCGACTGCCTCGCACCAGCAATTCACGAAGCGCGCGTGAAAGTCGGACCAGTGGGCCGGCTTCTCGAGATAGGGGTCCATTCCGGGAAATGGGTTGGGCATCATTCAATCTCCACGTCGAGCGATTTCACAAGAATCAGTGTACCCCCTCCGCGACATCGCTGTCAGCGCGGGTCGTCCTGTTCTTCCTCCTCATGTAACGCGGCGGTAACAAGCACGCGCCAGGAATTGCCCTCGAAGAGCGATCTGGGCTATGATCGCGCTATCGTTCCGCGATCCGAGGTGTCACCATGATCCGGCTACTGTTCCTCGCGGTTATCGTTTCCGTCCTTGTTCCAGGACGCGCCTGCGCCTGGCCTGCCCGGCTCGATGCGTTCGGCGATCCGCTGCCCACCGGGGCCGTCGCACGCTTCGGCACGATCCGCTGGCGGCACGACGCGGTCATTCGCTCCGTCCACTACAGCCCCGATGGCAAGACGCTCTACACGGACGGCGAGGACAACACAGTCCGGGCCTGGGATGCGCTCACCGGCGTCGAGAATACGCGCTTTCCCGGCCTCGTCGGCGGCTCGAAGTTGCAACTGTCAGCCGACGGTCAGTTGCTTGCTGGGCTGCGCGGACGCGGACCCGTCCTCATCAACCTCAAGACAGGCGAGAGCCTGCTGACGTTTCCCGGACAGGACCACGCCGGCGGCTTCGCGCTCTCTCCCGATGGACGCATGCTCGCTCTCGGCAACACTGCGCCGCTCAGCGGCGAGATGAACGCGGTCACGCTGTACAACACGGCGAACGGCAACGCGATCTTTCGCCTTCCGGCTCATGGCGGCGGCGTCCGCGCCCTGCTCTTCACGGCCGACTGCAAAACGCTCATCTCCGCCGGCGGGGATTGTGTCATCCGCCTCTGGGACTGCGTTACGGGAAAGGAAGTGCCTCGTGACGCCGGTGCATTTCAGCATCGCGCCGCCATCTGGAGCCTGGCACTGTCCGCAGACGGCAAGACACTGGTTTCCGGGGCCGAAGCCGTGTTTCTCTGGGACATCGCAACAGGGAAACTGCAGCGGCGGCTTCAAGGCCACATCGGGGAAGTGTATGGCGTGAGCCTGTCAACCGATGGCCGGCGCGTCGCCTCCCTGGGCGCGGATCGCACCTTGCGAATGTGGGATGCGGCCAGCGGCAAGGAACTCTGGAAGCTGGTCCTGCTCGCATGCGGTCCCGCCTCGTCTGCCGCTTTCTCGCCCGACAGCAAGGTGCTGGCCGTGGGGGGTGGATCGCTGCTGCTGTGCGACGTCGAGACCGGCAGGCGCCTCAATTCGCTGGAAGCGCACGAGGGACATCTGGTCGCACTGTCTTTCTCCCCGGACGGCAAGAGGCTCGTCTCCTCCGGTTGTGATCCGGGCATCCGCGTCTGGGACGTCGAGGCGAAAAAGCAGAGCCGGATCCTGCCGCATCCGGGATCAGCGCGCTCGCTGGTCTTCTCTCTCGATGGCAAGCTGCTGGCCGGGACGGGCATCGGCGCGATTGCAGGAGCGCTCGGAGTGTGGGACCTCGAGTCGGGCCAGTTGAAGAAGACGCTGGAGGTACCCGGAACGTTTCAGACGGGCTGGGAAGTGTCGGAACTGCGCTTCTCGACGGACGGCAAAAAGCTGACAGGCCGAACGTCCGCAATGGGCTTGTGTGCCTGGGACGTGGCATCGGGACAGGCGGAGCAGGGACCGGGCAATCCGCAGCTACTCGGACTGCCCCGGCTTGTGTCGCCGGATGGCCGAATGGCAGCGACGGTATCGGCGTCTGGCTGGGAACTCATTCATATGCAGTCCATGACGGGCATGGGCATTCAGCCCGGCATGGTTTTTCCCGTCGAACATATCGTCGCGATCCACGATCTCACTTCGGGACTCGAACGGGCGCGGATAACAGAGAAGTCAGAGGTCGTTCACGGCGGCCTGGATCGCCGGTTTCAGCCGTTGATGGACCTGCAACGGGGCATGCCTCGCCGGGTTGAGCGGCCGTTGGGGGTGTGGGATTTCGGTCTGTTGGGTTCGGCCGCGACCGTCGGCTCCTTCTCACCGGATGGGCGATTGCTGGTGATCCAGAACGAGCATCGCCTGCGCATGCTCGACCTGGCAAGCGGCAAGACGATCTGGAGTCAACCGCGACAGTATGCGCAAGCGTTGTGGTTCTCGCCGGATGGCTGGACGGTTGGAGTGAACGGGACCGATGACCGGATCGCGCTGTTCGATGCGATCGCAGGCGCGGCCTGTGGAACCGGGCTGGTGGCTGGCCGGCATCATCTGCACGCCCTGTCGCCGGATGGCCGCTGGCTCGCCACGGGGCACAGCGACCAGACGATTCTCCTCTGGGACATGGCCGCGCTGGGCGGATCGAGTCCGGCCGTCAAACCGGCTGCCGGCAACGAGATCGAGAAGTTGTGGGACGACCTGAAGAGCGAAGACGCCCCGAAAGCGTATGCCGCGATGCGGCGGCTGGCAGCCTCGCCGGAGAACGTCTCCTTTATCGCCAGGCAGATCAAACACAAAGCGGATGTCGGCGAGGATCGCGTGCTGAAGCTGATCGCGGAACTCGATGGCCAGCGTTTCGCCCAGCGCGAGGCGGCCTCGCGCGAGTTGAAGCAGATGGGCGCCGTCGCCAGGCCGGCGCTCGCCGCAGTGCTGGCGAGCAAGCCGACTCTGGAGGTGCGACGACGCGTCGAGGCGCTGCAGGCCGATGAGAAACCTCCCGAGCGGCTCGTTCCGCCAGGCGAGACGCTGCGACGATATCGAGCCGTCCAGGTTCTCGAATGGTCGAGGAGTCGTGAAGCTCGCGCTTTGCTGAACACCCTCGCTGAAGGCCCGGATCATTCCTCCGTGGCGCGAGAGGCACGGGCGGCGCGAGAGCGATTGCGACCTCATTGAGGGTCTACCAACCCTTTTTCAGTTCACCGAACGCGGGCAATTTCTGGAATGCTTCCTCGTCCAAAGCGAGTTGGCGGTGGAGCGGCACCGTAAAGTACCCCGCCTGATCGAGCTTCCCCAGCAGTTGGCGGGCGACGTCGCCCTGCACTCCTTGCGGGTCCTTCTGAGCGGCCGCAGCCATTGCGTAAACGCGTGCCACCTCCAGCAACACCTCGCCGGAGGTACTCCCTCCACTGAGGATGTCCTCAATGGCGCTGACGCCTGCTTTCCAGTCGCCGTGTCGCGCAACTGCAACGGCCCTGCCCACGCGATACGGCAGCGGATCACTGGTTTTTTGCAACTCCAAGGCGCGGTCCCAGTCCTTCATCGCTTCCTCATGCTGCCCCAGGAGACTCAAGGTTTCCCCGCGCCCGGCCAGCGCTTCCGCCAGCCGCCTGCCTCCTTTGGGACTCAGTGCCGCCTTCTTGCGCAGGGCTTCGAGCCGGTCGATGGCGCGAGTGAAGCCATCGAGGGCGGCCTTGCGGTCTCCGCGCCGCGACATCTCCGCGAGACGGATCTGGACGCGAGCCGCATCCTGAACGTACTCGGACATATCGGGCTGGAGGCGGGCCAGACGCTCGGCAAGTTCTCGACTGTGGATCAGGGCTTCTTTCGCACGCTCTGACTGGTTGAGTTGCATCAGCGCGAAGCCGAGGTTGTACTGAGCCGAGGCCAGGTCCTCCTGATAGCTCGTCACGGCGGGCTGCCGGTCCACGAGACGAGCCAGAATCTCTCGACTGCGACCGTACAACTCCTCCGCGCGCTCGTACTGCCGGGCATCGACAGACAGGGCGCCCAGGTTGACTTGCATCATCGCCCACTCGCGCTGAAAGCCGGCCTCATCGGGCTGATCAGCGGCAAGCTTCGTGCGGATCGTCAGCGCCTGAGTCCACAATTCCTTCGCGCGCTTCTTGTCCTTCTGATCGCGAGCCACCGCGCCGAGATTGTTCAGGCTCGACGCCAACGCGTCCTGATAGTACGCAACCTTCGGATTCGCGCGGGCCAGACGCTGGCGAATCTCCAGGGTCTTCTCCCAGGCCGTCCGGGCGGCATCGATCTGGTCTCGCGAATAGTCCAGACCGCCGATATCGTTCATGGTCTGGGCCAGGTCAGCCTCGCGCGACGCATCCTTCGGGTCCGCCTTCACGAGCCGCTCGCGCAATGCGAGCAGATCCCGGTATGTCTTCGCGGCCTGGTCCTTCTCTCCCTTCCGCGACTGCAAATGGGCAATCTGGCTGAGGACGTTCCCTTGCTCGCGTTGATAGAGGACCACAGCGGGATGCCGTTTTTCCAGGGTCTGATAGAGCGCCAGTGCATCCTCGAAGAGCTTTAGTGCCTCGGCGCGGGAGCCGATCTCCTCGGTAATCTGGGCATACCGGAGGAGCAAGGAGGCACGCTGGACGTCGCTTTCCGGCCCAGTGTTCTTGTAAGGAAGAAAACTCTTGTAGAACCCCGCGGCCATTTGCAGAAACAACTTGCGCAGAGGCTCCATCCCGCGCGTCTTCAAGGCGGGATCCTCCAGGATGCGGCCAAAGAGCGTATCGGCGAACTGCGCGGCGAGGTCGGCGGCTTCGCGGGCTAGCTTCGTCTGTGTCCTTGCCTCATCGCGGCGGCGGTCTGCCTCAAGCCGGGCAACGGCCTCGGCGGCAGCGGCCTTGCGAGCAAGGATCGCTTGCTTGCGCGCCTCATCGCGCTCCCGGTCCGCGTCGCTTCGAGCCTCGGCTTCCGCAGCAGCACTGGCGCTTGCCTCGCGCCACTTCCACGTCACCACGGAGAAGCCGGCTGCCGTGACAAGCACAAGCAGTGTCAAAAGGGCGGCCACACCCGGACGCCGTCGCGCCCATTTGACGCCGCGTTCGACAATCGAGGCAGGCCGGGCGTCGATCGGTCTGCCATCGAGGAAGCGCTTCAGATCGTCGGCCAGAGACAGGGCGCTGTCGTAGCGTTTTCCTGGCTCTTTTTGCAGGCATTTCAGACAGATGGTTTCGAGGTCGCGCGGAACTTTCGATTGCAAGCGCGTTGGGGGAGCCGGTTCGTCGGAGACGACCTGGGCGAGTGTGTCGATGGCGCTGTCGGCCTTGAAGGGAGGACGGCCCGTCAGACACTCATAGAGGATCGCTCCCAGCGCGTAGATGTCGGCGGCCGGTCCTACGTCGCGCGAGCGTCCGCGCGCCTGCTCGGGGGCCATGTAGCTCGGCGTGCCGATGATGGCTCCCGACCGCGTCTGGCCCGATTCATCGCCGATATGCTTGGCGAGGCCGAAGTCCGTAATCTTCGGGCATCGGGGGTCGGGGATCGGGGATCGGGAAGAACCGTCAAGCTTCTCTTCTTCCCGATCCCCGAT
>JBBRIK010000228.1:0-7277 GCA_038221045.1 Gemmatales bacterium | reverse complement strand
CTCTGCGTGGGAACGTCTTCTTCGACGCTCAGCGTCGTCGTACGAACAGTCGCGACGCCGAGCGTCGAAGAGTACGGTCCCACGCAGAGCGTGGGAACGAGGAGGGAGGAGCAGAGCGTGGGAACGAGGAACTCCCTCGCTCTCTTGTCTCGTAGAAGCGATTTGTTACCCTGAGACTATTCACCGTCTCTCTCGCCTGGAGGGTCGTCCCTCATGTCGCCGCACCTGTGCGAGTTGCTGGACGCACTCGACGATCGGGCACCTCTGTCCGAGTTGAAACGCCTCCTGGCTCGCTGTGAGATTGGCTGTGAGGACGTCGCCGATCTGCTGCGCTTCTCGCCGCGCACTTACCAGCGCGTTCCGCTTCGCGGCAGCGACTGGTATCAAGCCTGGGTGATGTGCTGGCGGAATGGCCAGCGTTCCCCCATTCACGATCATAAAGGTTCCAGTTGCGGCGTGCGCGTCCTGCGCGGCACGTTGACCGAGACGCTGTTCGACTTCGCTCCCAATGGCCACATTAAGGCGAAGCTCTCTCACGACTTCGAGCCGGGTGCCGTCATCGGCGGCGAGGACAGCGACGTGCATCAGATCTCCAACCTGCAAGCCGGCAGCGCCGACCTCGTGACGTTGCACGTCTACTCGCCGCCGCTGATCTTCATGGGTACTTATGACCTGTCGTCGTCGAATCGCGGTTTGGAGCCGATGGCGCTGGAGTTCAGCGACTCGGCAGGCATTTGAAGAGAATGATGAATGATGAATGATGAATGATGAATGCCTTTATTCATCATTCATCATTCATCATTCATCATTGAGGAAAAGAGATGGCCGAGCAACGGAAGGTCGTCACCGCGACGCCGGAAAACAGTGAGACGCCGCTGGAGAGTGTACGCGGCTGGGTGACACCGACTCGCCTCTTCTTCGTCCGCAATCACTTCCCCATTCCCGAACTGGACGTCGAGAGTTGGAGGCTGTCCGTCGAAGGCTGCGTCGGCAAACCGCGCCGCTGGACCTGGCAGGAGTTGACCGAACTGCCGGAGAAGACCGTCTTCGCGACGGTCGAGTGTGCCGGCAATGGCCGTTCTTTCCTGAGTCCTCACGTTCATGGCGTCCAGTGGGGCGCGGGCGCGGTTGGCCATGCGGAGTGGACCGGAGTTCCCTTGCGGCTGGTGTTGCAGGAGTCCGGAGTCCGGCCCGAGGCGCTGGAGGTGCTGTTCGAGGGCGCGGATCACGGCAGCGAGGCGGACCATCCCGAGGACATGCACTTTTCACGCAGTCTGCCGCTGGAGAAGGCCCTCTCTCCTGATACGCTGCTTGTCTATCGCATGAACGGCGAGATCCTCGAACCCCGGCACGGCTATCCGTTGCGGCTGTTCGTGCCGGGCTGGTATGGGGTGGCCTCGGTCAAGTGGCTCAATCGCATTGAGATCGTCGATCGGCCTTTCAAGGGTTATTATCAGTCTGTCAAGTACACGATTCGCCGTGCGAGTGAAGCGGGAATAGAGACAGTGATAATCGGTCCGATGGCGGTGAAGTCCGAGATCCTGCGTCCGCGCGATCAGAGCGTGGTGGGCGTTGGTGTGAATCGCATCTGCGGCGTGGCCTGGGCCGGCGAAGATCCGGTGGCACGGGTCGAAGTCAGCACCGATGGGGGCCGCAGCTGGGGCGACGCCGCGCTGGTCGGTCCGCAGGCCGCTTATTCGTGGAGCCTGTGGGAGTATCTGTGGGAAGTGGGGCAGGCGAGCAATCACGAGCTGCTGGCGCGGGCGGTCTCGGGCAGCGGCCGGGTGCAGCCGATGGAACACGATCCGCTCTGTGGCGGCTATCACATCCACTTCAGCCGTCCGGTGCGCGTGCGCGTCGAGAGCGCTCGCCGCAGTAAGGACCACCCCGGCGACCTCGACGCCCTGTTCTACGACATGAATGCATTTGCCGAGGAGAACCATCGTTTGCCTCTCGACGTCGAACTGGTGTTCATGGGAGGCGAGGGAATCTAACCAACTGTCTAATTTCTAAGGACGAATGACGAAAGAATGAGGAATGTCAAAGGCCCAATGTCAAATGTCAACAGTCAACTGTCGAACCAGATCCATCATGTCACTTACCCTTGGACATTTGACATTCCTCATTCTTTCGTCATTCGTCCTTAGAAATTAGACATTCCAAGAAGGAGACGTCTCATGGCCGAGCCAAACTTTCGTGGCCGCATCTACGACGACATGACGCAGTGCGTCGGCTCCACCCCGCTGGTCAAACTGCGTCGCGTGACCGAGGGCTGTAAGGCGACGGTCGTCGGCAAACTCGAGAACTTCAATCCGCTCTGGTCCGTCAAGGATCGCATCGGCGAGGCAATGATCACGGCGGGCGAGAAGGCCGGCAAGATCAAAAAGGACACGGTCATCATCGAGCCGACCAGCGGCAACACCGGCATCGGCCTGGCCTTCGTCTGCGCCGCGCGCGGCTACAAGCTGATCGTGACGATGCCGGAGAGCATGTCGCTGGAGCGTCGCCGACTTCTCAAGGCGTTCGGCGCGACTGTGGTGCTGACGCCGGCGGAAAAGGGCATGACGGGCGCGATCAACCGGGCGAACGAGTTGCTGGTGGAACACGGCGGCGAGCCGAAGGCGTTCATCCCGCAGCAGTTCAAGAACCCGGCCAACCCCGAGGTGCATCGTCGGACCACGGCGGAAGAGATCTGGCGCGACACCGCTGGCGCGATTGACATTCTCGTCTCCGGCATCGGTACCGGCGGCACCATTACCGGTGTCAGCGAGGTCATCAAGCAGCGCAAGCCATCGTACAAGGCCATCGCGGTCGAGCCGACGCACAGCCCGGTCATCACCCAGCACATGGTCCAGGGCATCCCGAAGGATCAGTTGAAGCCGGGACCGCACAAGATCCAGGGAATCGGCGCCGGCTTCATTCCCGACGTGCTGAACCTGAAGGTCATCGACGAGGTCATCCAGGTGACCAACGACGAGTCGTTCGAGATGGCCCGCCGTCTGGCGAAGGAAGAGGGCATGCTGTGCGGCATCAGTTGCGGCGCGGCCGCTCATGTCGCGGTGCAGGTGGCGAAGCGCGAAGAGAACGCCGGCAAGCTGATCGTCGTGATCCTGCCGGACCTGGGCGAACGCTATCTCTCGACCGCGCTCTATCCGGAGTGAGCAGACGGTTCGACCGTCTACGGCGACGAGAGGCCGGCTGATGAATACACAAGGGGGCGTTCCACCTCGCATGATGCGTTGAGGAACGCCCCTTTCTTCCTGGGCAGTCACGATCATGGCAGCCGCCGCCACGACCATTGACGTCCGGGTGTAGCCGCGATGCGCCAGCGCATCGCGGCTCACCGGGTATTCGGCGCCTGGGGCCTGGCGGAGAGGGTTCGACAAGAAAGTGCCGTCGCGGTCCCTTCTTTTCGAGGACTATGGACGCCGCTTGGAATTTATCCTTGGTTGCGCAACGCGCATCCATTAACATGAGTTGGATTCATTAATTGCGCCTGCCCCACACACCCCCTGGGAGTGCGGAAAGGGTCGGGGTGCGTCTTCAGCGAGACCGGCGGGAATCCATCACCCCGTCCATTCGCCCAGTGGATAACGACGGCCGGCGACAGCAGCAAGACCTCCCCCATTTTCAGATTCCTCACGACGTCAAGAAGTCGTTCCACTTCTCCTGGACCGTCAGCCGCGGTGGGTTAAGCAGGGCGGTGGACACTCGCAACATCACGTTCCCGGATGGACCTGTCTCATGGCCACCAAACGGCGCACGAACTGGTTGACGGAAGAGATCGCCGACTTCCTGGCTTCCTGCCCTTCACGCGAACAACTCCTGAGCTATCATCCGCCGGTTCCGATTCAGGAATGCGTGCGGGAGTTACTGGAGAAGTCGAAGTCGGGACGCATCACCGCGGACGAACAGTGGGAACTGGATCAGTTCGAGCATGCGGAAATGCTGATGCAACTGATCAAAGCCCGCGTGCGGGTTGCGGTGGCTCGCTGATGAGTGAGGAGGTGCCAGCCTCGCTGCGTGTCCTGGTTCGCGCTCGGGCGAAAGGCCGCTGTGAATACTGTCTGCTCCACGAAGAAGATGCGTGGGTGCCTCACGAACCCGATCATATCATTGCCCTCAAGCACCGCGGACCCACGGAGGAGGCGAACCTCGCCTGGACCTGCCTGACGTGTAATCGGCACAAAGGAACAGATCTGGCCTCGATCGACGAGGATACAGGGCGAGTCGTTCGCCTCTTCCATCCCCGTCGTGACAGGTGGGCGAGACACTTCCGCCTGCAAGGAGCGCTCCTTGTTGGACGGACGGCGGTGGGCCGCGTGACGGTGCTGCTGCTTCAGTTGAACCGCGGGGATCGTGTGCGAATGCGGCGAACGCTGATCAGTGCGGGATGCTATCCACACTGAGGTGATTCCAGCAAGCCAGCAACTTGTGGTGAATCTTCCGCACTTCAGCCTTGCGCGGAAAGAGCATGGCAGTGCATTCCTACGCGAGGCGCTGATAGGCGTCGCTTCGCCGCTCGAAGACCTCGTGCGCGATCGTCAAGCAATTCGCGCCGGGAAGCGTCTTCAGGCGAGCGCAGGATGAGTTCCCGATCTCACAGGGTGACATCGACGACACAGAGTCCAACCGCCTCAAGTAGTGCGGCAGTCAGAATCACGGCAGCAGAGTCATCATGTGGAACAATCGTTAGCTGTGGGATGGCTATCTCCTCCCGCTCATTGTACCTGTCCGTCGTCGCGAATCGTGAGCTTGCTGCCAAACGACCAAGCGATGGGATCGGTTCCCGACACCATTCTCCCACCGGCGCAGGACAAGCGGTCACCGTCGCTGAAAACGAAACGAGCCGAGGTTTCCCCCGGCTCGCGCAGTTTCGATCTCAGCTTGTCTCTCAGGCTCCCGCACCGACCGGTTCGTTCTGCCACTCCCGAGCGGCCTCTTCAGAGTTCTTGTTCAGATGGACGTGCTCATCGACGCGCGCAACCCAACTCTTCGGGATTATGTGATGCTGGCCGTCGGGGCTGTCCTTCTTCGTCAACTTGATCGAATCGCCCTCGACATGATCGACCACGCCGACCTTTTTGCCGCATGAGGCGATGACGTCCATGTGTTCTCTAATGCCGGCAGAGCCTGTCGTGTTGTCGCAGCATTCCGCCCCCTCGCCCATCTCTGCGCCATGCGGTGCGTTGCTCTTGGTGTCTTCAGCCATGATCGTCTCCTGTTAGAGGCCCCGAATTGTCTTCACCCGGTTTGCCATTATTGCTCTCCTCCTTTACCATGCAAAACCTGCGCCATGACGGTGGCGATTTCCTATCGAGTCCGAGTTGCTTCCGGATCACCTTGCACAAACTGTCTGCAATCTCCCGTGGCGCGGGACCGGAGCTTTCTGCCCGTTGGGTGGGTTGCGGCATACATCGTGTCGCTTGCCGTGGTGTACGAACTCACACCCGGCCTGTTCCAGCTCCCTGATGAAGGCTTGCCGCTTCACACTTCCAGCTCCACCGGTTGCTGTTGGGCTGCGGTCGGCGCCGGGGACCGCTCCTGAGTCACCATCAACTCATAGGCGTCTTGGATGTTCTCCCGGAGTTCTTCCAGAGTCTCGCCCTGGCTGAAGACCCCAGGCACTTCTAACAGCCTGCCGACGTAGAAGTCGCCATCTGGCCAGAACTCAAGTGTGAATTGACTTCGCATTGCAGCCTCCGATGCATTGAATGATTGAACTACACCCCACACGGCCCAGGATACAAGAGGAATTGGTGGGCCACAACCGCAGGGGAAAGCTCGCTCGCCTGCGCCCACCTTTTTCCGACCGAACGGCCTCGACAGCGTCGCCGACCAGCTTCGAGACAATGATTGCTGTCATGTGATCGGTTTCCGACACCTTTCTCCCGCCTGCGCCCGAACCTTACGCTGAGCAGCGGGCTTACATGGGCCAGATGCTGAACTCCAAGAAACCGTGATTCGTGTGGCGGGGTTGATGAAGCGGATTGTTCGGTGGTTAGAAGTCCTGGGGGTCCGACCAGATAAAGTCCGACTCAGCCAAGTTCAGGCGGTCTGCCCATGTGCCGAAAAAGTATCGTAGCCCCTCTTCGAGAGCCTCATCAATCGTATTGCCAAACCCACCGATCCACTCGGCGTCACCAGTCGGTCCACGAACGGCGACGTTGGAGCAGGCAAAGAACGTTCCATCGCGCCGTTCGAGCACCTTGACCTTGAACTGTGCGAAGGGCAAGCGGGCAAGACTGTCGCTAACATGGAAGACGGCTGCAACGCGCTCGCAAACCAGGAGCCCCTCGACGCGCATGTCTCGCCAGTCCGCCATCTGCAAGCCCTCCACCGCCGAACACCGCTCAGGCCGTGCTGTGCGCGGCCAATCCCGGAGCTTCAGTTGCTCTATCAGCCTGCTCCATTGCCCTGTCCGGAACACTCCGTTGATCTTTTGGGATCGTCCGTTGCCGATAACTCCACTATAGCCGCGCTCCCCTTCTCCACAACATTTTTCACTCCCGCCTCTGTTTTTCGCGTTCTCACCTCGAAAACACAGGGGGCGTTCCTCCCCGCGTCATCCGAGAAGGAACGCCCCCTGTCCGACGAATTACCACACACGTCAATCCGTGATCTTCAACTTGATCTCGTCAGAATTGCGCTGCGGCGTTGGAGCATACATCGCGTTTCGAGACAATGGTTTCTGTCATGTGAGCGGTTCCCGACACCATTTTCTCGCTTCGATCGTCAGCGGGACGAGACACCGACTGATAAATGCACAAGGGCCTTCCTGCTCCTATCCTCCCGCCTCAGGGCCGCTGTGATCATGCGCCCTCCAACTCGGCGATCCACTGCCTGATCCGTCCCACTACCGCCTGCAACTGGGCGAGGGCCAGGTCACGCTCGCCGAACTGGGCAGGCTCCGAGGCGACCATCAGAGCCAACTCCCACTCGCGTGCCTGCACCACGACCCAGTACCCCAAACCCTCCAGTGCTTCGGCAAGGCCAGCGAGTTGCTGCCCCAGCGAGAGGCAATCGAGTCCACTGGCGTCCCACTGGTCACACGCCTCGCGCATCCGTTCGATGATCGTCGTGTTCGACACGCTCACCTGCTTCTGGTTCGCCGAAGCCCCGCTCCCACTACGCTGTTAGCAACAAATGGTTATCGAGGCCATGAGCGTGAAGAATGAGACGCTCCGCAAGCCTGCAGCGCAAGCGAAGGACCGCCTCTTTACTTCCCTTGCGTTTCGGGCTTGTGGAACTCGCCATGGGTCACCCGCTCTCATCCA
>JBBRIK010000227.1:0-7290 GCA_038221045.1 Gemmatales bacterium | reverse complement strand
CGTCCTCTTCACGAACGAGCCGCCCTCGGATGACCCGAAATTCTTCGGCGGCACCGCGCTCACCTACTATGGCCGCTGGACCTACAAGTTCGAGGAAGCCGGCCGGCGGGGGGCGAAGGCGTGCTTCATCATCCACACCAGGGAGACGGCAGGATACCCCTACTCCGTCGTCCGGCCGCTCGACGGCGCCCAACTCAAGCGCGAGCCTGGCCAACCCGCGCTGGCCTTCGCCGGCTGGCTCACCAGCGAGGCGGGCGAAAAACTCCTGGGCCTGTCCGGGCGCACGGTGGATGGCGCATTGAAGGAGGCCGATACGAAGGGGTTCAAGCCGTACTCTCTCGGCGTCAACCTGAAGGGCAACATCCCGACGCGCGTCGAAAAGATGGTCCGTCACAACGTGGTCGGCCGGGTGGAAGGGAGCGACACAACTCTCAAGTCGGAGGCCGTCGTCTTCACGGCGCACTGGGATCATCTCGGCGTCGGCCGGCCCGTTCTCGGCGACGCGATCTATAACGGCGCGGCGGACAACGCCACCGGTTGCGCCCTGCTGCTGGAACTGGCCCGCGCCTGGTCGGCCCAGTCGCCCCGGCCGAAACGCTCCGCCATCTTCCTCGCCGTCACTGCGGAGGAGAAGGGACTGCTCGGCTCGAAGTACTACGCCCGCAACCCGCTCGTCCCGCTGGGCAAGACCGCGCTCAACCTCAACTTCGACATGATTCTGCCGCTGGGCGTACCGGAATCCATCGTCGTCACCGGGGCGGAGCGGACGACCGCCTGGCCCGCGGTCAAGGCGGCGGCGGAGAAGAACAACCTGGAGATCGAAGCCGATCAGCGGGCGCACCTCGGCATCTTTTACCGCTCGGACCATTTCTCGATGGCGCAAGCGGGCGTACCCGCCTTTTCCGTCGCGCCGGGCATGAGGATCAAGGGCAAGCCGAAGGACTTTGCCGTCAAAGCCATGAAGGAGTTTAACGACAAGGCGTATCACTCGCCACAGGACGAGATGAGGCCCGAGTGGGACTTCTCAGGTTTCGTCGTCCTGGCCCGATTTACCCTCGACGTGGCCCGCGAGGTCGCCAACGCCGAGCGCTTGCCGACCTGGAACCCAAGGGATGAGTTCCGTCCGGCACGAGAGAAACACGGAGTGAAGTAGATCGACTCGCCCGCTCGGTCTGAACGAATATTCTGATACAAGACTTGTCCGAGTGGCGTTGTTAAACCGTTTCAAATCTGGCTTGCCGGATTGTCGCCTGGGAGAAACGTGATGCCGGTCAATGCGGAGTTGGCGAACGCGCTCAAGAAGGCGAAGAGCGGCCCGATGAAGTTCGCGTTCATCGCGAAGGGCAGCGAAGGCACTCTGCTCGTCGATCGCAAAATTCCTCCTGCGGCCGTCAAAGCCGCGAAGAGCGAAATGGGCGGCGGCACCCTGTACCAGGGAAACTGCTTCGGCGAAGACGGCCTTCTCGTCTTTGAGGTGCCCACGGAAGCGCCGGCATCACTGGCGGGCGTCATCAAGCACACCATCACCAAGGACGCGGGGATGTCGCTGAACGTCGAGGTGCGCTTCAACGCCGGAGTGACTGAGGAGGAAGGCAGCACCGAGCAACAAGAGGAACAGACGACGCCGGCAGCGAAGCAGGACGAATCCGCCGCCTTCCTGGCACGCGTGAAGACGATTTTGCCGACGTACAAGACGGCCCTGCAGTCGCCGAATACCGAGTGGGTGGAGCAGCTCAAAGGCGTCTTCGCCGCCATGCAGAACGCGTTCAAGGCGCAGGACTTCGCCACAACCAACGCCCAACTCAAGACGCTCGTGCAACTGCTCGTCAAGAAGCCCGCAGCGCAGGAAACGCCCGCCACGGACCAGCCGTCTACGGACGAGGACCAATTCACGGCGCGGCTCAAGAAAGTCCAGCCGCTCTACGAGAAGGCCAAGGAGATCGCGCCGGGCCTGACGGGGTTGATGGATCAGGCGCTGGCCGCCGCCGCGGAGAAGCTCTTTGCTAACGGTCTGCAACTGCTGGACCAACTCGTGGACGCCATCAAGGCAGCCGCGGCGAGCAGGCCCAAGACAACGAGCACTGCGCCGCAACAGTCGGTCGACGGCCCCGGCCTGAAGGCGTGGCAACAGGCGGCTCAGAAGGCCCGCTATCAGGTACGGCGTCTGCAACTGGCCCTCAAATTGATCGAACACCAGACCGCTCCCGAGGTGGTCGAAATTCTCGACGGCCTCGTTTCCGAGTTGGAGAAAGATCCCATCTCGCTCGCTGAGGCGGCTGCCCTGGAAAAGTTCCTCCAATCCGACGACCGCATCGACAGCGCCGAGACGCCGAACCCGTTCGGGGTCGAGGTGCGCCTGCGCGAGCCGCTGCTGGCCGCCCTGGCGCAGCGGAAGGCGGAGTTGGCTGCGACGGCGTGACCGTGGGGGTGTGGGGCTTCCGCGCTGGAAATGTCTACCAATTCAGGAGACGCTACACATGGACCAGACGGGATTGGGCGGCGGCGGACAAGACGCCCCTCCGCTCCAAGTCGAGACCGAAGAGTACGTCGGCTGGGTGAGGCGCGCCCGTTTCCGGGTCCAATTACCTGTCCCGCAACAGAACCGCGGTGGGATACCCCAGCAGCAGAACCCCGGTGGGATACCCCAGCAGCAGAACCCCGGCGGCAACTGGGTGCCGGGTCAGGACGGCCAGCGACAGCGAAGGCAGCGCGGCCCGCTCGACATGAACCAGGCCCGCATTTTTGCCTCGCAACAGCAGCAAGCGCGGGTCCAGCAGAAACGCCAGGCGCTCCAACCGCAGATCCAGACCGCCCTCAACCTCCAGAACCTGCCCGACGACCTGGACAACGTACAGCAGGACGCCCGACAGCTCCTGCTCGACGTCCAGCAGGCCGAGAACCAGGGGCGCTTCTTCGTGGCGGAGCGACTCCTCCAACAGGCCCAACCCCTGCTCAATCGACTCGTCGCCCACGCGGAGAAGGGGCAGGCGCAGCAGCAGCGCCACGACGACCTGACGGGCATCTTCGCCGACGTCCAGCGCACCTACTTCAAGCCCGGCCTGGCCGCCCTCAATCAGGAGGCCGTCGCAACGGATCCCAGCCTGCAAGGCAAGATCAAGGACGCGACGGAACTCCAGCGCCACATGCAGTACTCGGCCTTTCTGGACGCCCTGGGCGCGGTCGAGCAGGATCGGTCGGCGAACAACCTGGCCGCCCTGGAGAAGGAAGCGAGCGAATACCTGGCCTTCTGTCAGAAGAATCCCGGCGTACAGCCGAAGCCGCAAGAGGAGGCCCAACGGCTGGCGGGTCGGGAGACCAACTGCCGCACCGCCCTCAAGCAGGTGCTGCACTGGCGCATGGCGGTAGAATACGCCGCCGTGCCGGCCCCACCCTGGGACGAACTGACCGAGGGCAAGGTGGGCGAGATGCGCGCCCGCGTCATCCTGGAGCAGGGCTACCTGGATGGCAAGACCGAGGCGAAGGGCGTGTCCGGGGGGTCGTGGTGGCTGCAGGACGTCGAATGGGGCGACACGCCGGGACAGAACCGCGAGCGCAAGCAGATGCTGTTCAAGGCGTCGGATCTGGAAGCGGACATCGTCGGCTTTCCGAAAGGCGGCTCGGCCCCGCGCGAGGCCCTGGGCAAGACGGTCAACGATACCCTCAAGGCCATGACCGGCCTCGACTTCGGCGTGCCGGAAACGCAGATGATCGAAGTCGATTCCAGCCGCCTGCCGCATACCGGGGGGCAGACGGCCAAGGAAGCCGGCCTGGGCGACAAGCTGCTCGGGTCGGCCCAACAGTTCTCTGCCGCCCAGGGTGAGCTGGCGGACCTGGTCAAACAGGATCCGACCTTGATCGGCCGCATTCCGCCCACGGTCACACAGAAGTGTGCCATCCTCGACGTCGTGTCGCTGAACATGGACCGCCATTTCGGCAACTTCATGGTCGGCCAGCCGAACCAAGATGGTTCCTTCGACCTGGTGCCGATCGACCAGGGGTTGGTGCTGCCGACCCGTGAGGGGTTGCTGGCACGGGCGACCAAATTCGGTCCCGGCCACAACGCCGTCTCCTCAATGCCCGGGTCCGACCAGCCCTTCGACAACGAAATGAAGGCCCATGTCCGCATGATCGACCCGGAGGAGATCGAGCGGGCGCTGCGCTCGAAGTTCGACGCCTTGAAGCAGCAGCATCCGGGGGCCAACCTCGACCAGGCGCTCAGCGACGAGAGCTTCACGATGGCCCGGCGCTCGGCGGAGTTCCTCAAGTATGCCGCCGAGCAGGATCTGACGGTCAACGAGATCTACAACGCGCTGGCCGTCGAGAACGTGAACCTGCTGCTGTGTACGGATGAGGAGCGCGACGAGCGCTTCCGGACGGCGGCGCTGGAGGCGAAACAGCGCGGCCCGGCTGCGCGGCAGTTCGCAGCCATGGACGACAACCAGAAGAACCAGTTGCTGGACGACCTGCAGCGCCTGGGCTGGGGAGTGGACCTGATGGATCGGAAGATCAATGCCAATGACTTCGACAACTGGATGTTGGCCAACGCCCCGGATGCCCTGCGGCTGTCCGCCGGCAACCTGGAGAACCCGACGGCGCGGCCGGAGATTGAGGCCACGCTCAAAAAACTGGATTACCCGCCCGGACTGCTGGCGAAACTGGCTAAGCTCAACACCGGCAAGCAACTGATCGTAGTTCGCAACTGGGCCAAGAGTGCCGGCTCCAAGACTACCGCCGTCGTGCGCACCCGAGACAGCAACAAGCTGAACGCTTCCTTCAAACTGGACGTAGAGAATGAGGAGAACATCGCCCTGATGCGCGAGCTGCAGGCGTGTTTCCCCGGCAAGGAAAAGAAAAACCAGGTGCCGAAGAACGGGACGGAGGACGAGAAGCGCGAGGCGCTCTACCGAGCCGTGGCTCTCCATCACGGTCAACCCGATCCGCAAGCCTTGCAGGAAGAGCTGAAGGTTCTGTTCCCGGAGTTGCGGCTACAGAACATGCAGGAATCGGCCGCGGCCCTGAAGCAAGCCAGGGAAATGAAGGCGCTGCTCAAGCAGACCGCCCTATCGATGGCCCGGATCGAAGAGATCACCGGTACGAGCGAGCACTTCACGCCCATGAAGATCGTGGGCACCTTGCGCAATTATCTGGAATACCAGAAGCTTGGCGGCGATCAGATGTTTGCCCGAATGGGCGGGGACGGCGACGCGGGGTTCTCGAGCCGGATCGCGTTCATCCGCCTCCGCACAAATGAGGAGCGGGCCAAGCAGATGCCGCCGGTGCCGCCCTCCGACCCGACCGCGGCCATCGAGGCGCATCTGGAACGGAAGCTGGAAGAATACTTTGTGGAGATGACGAACTTCGGGCCGAACATCCAACATATCCTCGGCCTGAACCTCACGCTGGCACAGGACCGCCTCACCCAGGGAGACCTGGTGGGCGCCGGCGAAGCCCTGGCGGACGTCGCCAAGGAGATGAAGGGTAAGAAGTGAGCAGCCGCACCGACCCGGCCGGTCTGCGGACCGGCTACCTGGCGGACCATCCCGATGCGGAGTCGGCGGTTGCCGATTGGCTGCACAGCGAATGGCACGCCCGCCGCGGCTGGACGCCGTGGCAGTCGCGCGCAGTGCTGCTGGCACGGCTCAACCGTCGTCACCTACCGCTGGCTCTGGTGGCGCTGGCGGACGACCGGCCCGTCGGCACAGCCAGCCTCGTCGAGGATGAAGGGCCGGACCAATCGGGTCCGTTGGCGTTCCTGGCCAGCGTCTACGTCGAGTCGGGACAGCGGGGGCGCGGAGTCGGGACAATGCTGTGTCGTCGAGCGCTCGCCGAGGCGCGCCGGCTGCGACTACCGGGGTTGTGGGTGTACACGCCGGACCGGGCCGGGTTCTACGAGCGACTGGGCTGGCGGGTGCTGCGGGACGTCGTAGTGCCGGTCGGCGCCGGGTTCGAGTTGGTCACATGTCTGGAGTGTGCTCTCAACCCGATGAGATAGCATAATTCGGTCATTCCGGCCAGCCAGGCTATCGTACGACGCTAGCGAGAACTCCTACAACATTTCTTGTCTTGAGGTACGTCTCAACGTTTCGCCGACTCTCAGGGAGGTACGCGCGGTTGTACTCTCGAATCGCTTTGTCGAGTTTATCAACCGCTCTGAGCGTCAAAGTTGAACCCGCATGGTAGAGCCACTTCTCTTCGGCGGGTTCAAGACGCTGGCCCCACGTATCGCCAGGTTGCCGAAACTAGAACCGCCCCAAGAGGGCAGCTATCCGCGCACAATTGCCGACGCTCTGGACGACTTGTTTGACCAGGTGCTGGATCAGCGTGCCAGCTGCTTTGCCTTGCCGACAATCTTGTCCTCCAGGCCCGGCGCCCACTTCGCGGGTTGGCCGTAGGGGATCATCGACGAATCACCCTCATAGCCGCCTTCTTTCAATACTCGCTCGGACGGGATGTAAGCCATCACATCATTGGCGTACGCGGCCACCCATACGGCGCGCATCGTCCCCCTCTCTTTCAATTCCGCCGCGATCTCCTTCTTCAGCCGGTGGGAATAATCGACGACGACCTCGCCACCTAGCGCCAGCCAAACGACCTCGTCGCCGAGCCGCCAGGCCTGCACCGGATAATGGCGATAGTGGTTGTCGATTTTTCGCCCTTCCTCCAGCACGTTCAAGAAACGCTCGGCCCGCCGACGTTCCGCGATGTTTTTGCTGAGAGCGGCGGCGGCCCATTTCGGCTTATCGGCAATGGCATCGAAGGCGAGAGCAATTGTCTCGTACCGCGCCGCCGAGGCACTCTTGACCGCCGTCAATTTGCCGGACAGAACGTCCTCGACCGCGTCGGCGAGAGCGCGGCCATATTTCTGGCACAGCTCGATCTTGCTGCGCGGCAGCGGGTTGGCATCAGCCCCGCAACCGGACCAGAACAATGCCACGGCGCCGGGATGCTTCTCTTCCAGATAAACCTGGGCGAAACCCGCGTAGTCGCCGCACCACTGGTAGAACTGCATCGTCGTATTGTGACATGCGTAGCCGAAGACGACGGCCCGCAACTTGCCGTCAGCCCCCGTGACGCGCAACACCGGAACGTCATGATCGACCGGCCCATCCGGATTGGCGTCATTGACGAAGCCGTTCGGCGTCGGCTTGCGGCGGTTGACGGCGAAGCGCGCCGTCCCCTGTCCGACCGCGAGTTTCGCCGGCTTGAGGTCCGCGACAGCCGCGACAATCGTCTCGATCATCCAGTCCCTGAGCTTGTCAGTGTAAGGCTTGATCTTCTTCGCCTCGTCCG
>JBBRIK010000226.1:0-7294 GCA_038221045.1 Gemmatales bacterium | reverse complement strand
ACTTCGCCTTCCTCCGCGACGGCACGCTCCTCGCGGCCTTCGGGTTCGGCCCCGAGATGAAGTTGACGACGCGGTCGTGGGTGATGACGAAGGTCAACGACCGCTGGGTCGCCTCGCCGCGACCTTCGGGGCAGCACCTCGACTTGTTCACCGACGTTCGCGGCTTCGCCGTCGCACCGGACCAGTCGTCGGTGCTGGTGACGCAGACCGGGGCCGTGAGGGTCTTCACGCAAGACCAGCGTGGTGTGGGACTACACCTGACCGGCTCCTACGAAAGCCCACAGGTCGGTCTGAAATCGTCCCTCATTCTGCCCGGCGGGCGTGCCGTGACGGTCGGCCAGGACCGCACGCTTCGCCTCTGGGCCTTGAGCAACCAAGCCGAAATCGCGACGTGGCAGGGCCACACGCACCACATCACCGCCGTTGCGGCCAGCGATAGCGGGGCCGTCACCGCCACGGCGTCGGAAGACGGGACCGTCCGGTTGTGGAAGACGCCCTCACACGACCGCGAGATAGCCGAACGGGTACTGGAACTGGGCGGCACCGTCGTCGCGGATGAGAATGGGGGCGACAGACTGGTGAAGGTGCAGAAGTCATCCGAGTTGCCGCTCGGTGACTTCCGACTATCCGAGGTCGAGCTTGGCCACGTCAAGGCCGTGACCGACGAAGACGTGGATCGTCTTCGTGCGTTGACGGCCCTACGCGCACTCAAGCTTCCCGAGATCGACAAGGCGTTCCTGCTCGACAACCCGTTCACCGGCCCGAGCAGCGATGGCATCATCAATCGGCTGCGGTTCAAGACCATCGACGGCACGGCCTTCACCGGCGAGCATGAGGTGGTGGAGCCGGACGGTGCAGTCAAGCACCGGGCCAAGGTCGCCGGCACGGTCAGCCACGGCAAGATCAGCTACGCCTACACCAAGGCGGACATCGTCAAGGACGGCGGCTTCCAGCCCTGCCGTTATGCCGGCACGATCACACGGACCCGGCTCAAGGTCACCTGGGAGTTGCTGGCCGGCAACGCAAGGGGTGTCATCATCATGAAGGCCGCTGCGAAAGACTGATCGCCGGGTGAGCGGCGAGAACGGCCACGCACGGTATCTGCACGGAACGGGGTAAAAAGCGTACAAAATCGACACGCCAGACACGGAGTCGGAGATGGGCCGCCGTCGTAAACCCTTGTCAGTCATGCACCTTGTGTATGGCGTGTCGGGGCGAGGCCGCTTTTGCATTGGGAAATGAATTGACGAAGGACACTGGCGAACGACCGGCGTAAGCCGGCTGGTGGGGGCTGAGTCAGTCAGCGAATCCCTGTCGGATGTGCTTCCACCAGCCGGCTTACGCCGGCCGTTCGCCTGGACCTTGCAAGTTTTCACCGCTTAGACATCCAGGTCCTCGACCGCCGCGCGCACGGCTTGCTCCATGATGAAACGATAACGATGCTGCGGGTCCTTGCCCAGCAGTTCGACAAAGACCTTGTCCGCCTCCAAGTTCGAGTCGATCCGCACCTGTAACAGCGTTCGCTTCTTCGGATCGAGCGTCGTCGCTTTCAGTTCGTCGGCGTCCATTTCGCCCAGTCCCTTGAAGCGCGAGACTTCCGCTTTCGCGTTCGCGCGCAGGCCGGCGAGGATCTCCTCCTTGTGGGCATCGTCGCGCGCCCAGTAAATCTCCTTGCCGACGTTGATGCGATAGAGCGGCGGCTGCGCCAGATACACATGGCCCTTACGGATCAACTCCGTCATGTGGCGGAAGAAGAAAGCCAGCATCAGCGTTGTGATGTGGTTGCCGTCCGCGTCGGCGTCCATCAGCAGGATGATCTTGCCGTAACGCAGGCCGCCGAGATCGAACTTCTCGCCGGCCCCGGTTCCGAGTGCCGTCACGAGGTCCTTCAACTCCTGATTGCTCAGCACCTTGATGAGTGGCAGACCCTCCGCGTTGAGGATCTTGCCGCGCAGAGGCAGGACCGCCTGCGTCTTGTTGTCGCGACCCTGCGTGGCCGAGCCGCCGGCCGAGTCGCCCTCGACGAGAAACAGTTCCGAATCCTCGAAGGACTTGCCCGAGCAATCGCGTAGCTTGCCCGGGAGATTGAGACGGCGCGAGCCGGCCGATTTGCGTTTGACCTCATCGACCGCTTGCCGCGACGCCGCCCGCGCCTTGGCGGCCAGGACGATGCGGCCGACGATCTGGTCCGCCGCCGTGCGATTGCTGTTGAGCCAGGCTTCCAGGGCCGGACGCATCCAGTTATCGACGGTCGCCGTCATGTCCTGATTCAGCAGACGTTCCTTCGTCTGTCCCTGGAACTGCGGCTCGCGCAGGAACACGGAGACGATGCCGACCGCCCCTTCGCGGATGTCCTCGGCACTGATGTTAAGCCCCTTGATCTTGACGTCGTGCGTCTCCATGTAGTCGCGGATCGCCTTGACGATGCCACCGGTGAAGCCCTTCTCGTGCGTGCCGCCGTCGGTGGTGCGGATGCCGTTGGCATAGGAGCGGACGACCACATCCGTCGCCTCGGTCCATTGAAGGGCGACCTCCATCCGCTCGCCGTCGTGCCGGGCGAGGGTGAAGACCATCTCCGTCACCGGCTCCCGGCCCGTCTCCTTGACAAGCCGGCCGAGGAACTCGGGAATGCCGCCCGGATGCGTCAACTCGAACGTCTCCTTCGTACTTTCGTTCTCGAAGAAGATTTTCAGACCGCTGTGGATGTACGACATGTCCTCCAACCGCTGGCGGATCAGGTCGGGGTCGAAGTAGGTCGTCTTGAAAATCTCCGGATCTGGCTCGAAGTACATCGTCGTCCCATGGCCGCGAAAGGGACGCAGTTGCTGCAACTCCGTCGCCGGCTTGCCGCGCTTGTAGGTCTGCTGCCACTCGAAACCATCGCGGCGGATCGTGGCGATCAGTTTGCGCGACAGGGCGTTGACGACCGATGAGCCGACGCCGTGCAGACCGCCGGAGTGGATGTAGGCGGAGGTCTCGCCGAACTTCGCCCCGGAATGGAGCTTGGTCAGGATCAACTCCAGGCCCGGTATCTTGTACTTCGGGTGAATATCGACCGGAATGCCACGTCCGTTGTCGCTGATGCTAATGGCGTCGCCACTCTTGTGGACGAGGACGTGGACTTCATCGGCGAAGCCGTTGATGTACTCGTCAACGGCGTTATCGACGATTTCCCAGACGAGATGGTGCAGGCCGGCCTTATCGACGCCGCCAATGTACATCGAGGGGCGTTTGCGGACCGGCTCCAGTCCTTCCAGATACTGGAAATCGGCAGCCGTGTATTTGTCGGAAGCAATGGCAGGCATGGGGTTTCTCTGTTCTCAGATCGAGTCGAAGACGTCATCGACACTGATTCGCCAGCCAGGGACGGCGGGTTCCGCATCCGCTGTCTGACCCCGTTGGAAGCGCACGGGAGTTGTTGGAGCGGTGAAGAGATAGCGATCGATCGTCTCCGCGATGGGATCGACGTCCCAGACAACGAGCGTGCCGGCGGCGAAGTAGTCCGCCCGCTTGGCCGCCATCTCACCCTCGGCGGCATCTCCCGTGTCATTCTCGCTGCGAACCTCGACCGCAAACGTCGGCGCTCCAGCGATGAACTTCATGTCGTCCGGCGAGAAAGGGCCGGCAAAGTAAGAAGCGTCCGGTGAAAAAGATTCCCGTCCCGAAGGAAGTTGGGGAACGGAGAATCCCATGTTGTCAGTGTAAGCCTCGCCGACGCCGGAAGTCTCAGTGTACTCGTCCAGTCTGCGGAAGATTCGGGCGGCGATACGATTTGGTCTGCGGCCGGTAGCCATGAATTGCACGATCCTTCCGTCGATCAGTTCGGCTTTCCCCTCAGTGCGCATCAGGTCATCGAGAGTTGCCCTTTGCGATGTGATTGCCATCTCTTTCCTCCGTTGGTCTCGGGCCAGATAAGGGATCCCGTCCTCGATGGTGTAAATATCCTCGCGTGGATCGTTTAATTCGATAGCCCAGCGCGCCAGGATCGAGCGTCCCCAAACTTCTTCTTCCGGCACTGCCCCTGAATCGGGGTTTAGCATCGTGACTACTCCCGCCAAGACGCGATTTCATAGCGAGCCGCGACCGCAACGGGGCGGCGTCTTACAACCGCTCCCTTTCGGGCGCGGCGCGTCGTTGACACCCCCGCTAAGCCGCAAGCGGCAAGAAGGTCAATCGAACAGCGTCTTATTCTCGCCGTTCAACTCACTCGTCTTGCTCACGCCGCCGGTCTTCTCCTCCGTCTTGTCCCAGTCCACCAGTTCGATCGGCGGCGGCACCACGCGCGCAAAGCTCGCACGCTTCACCGCCTCGAAGCCCTTGCCGCCGCGTCCCGTCACCTCGTACTTGCCTCGCCCAAACTCCATCGTCTTGCCGCCGGACGTCTCCAGTACGAACTTGTCGAAACGCCCCGACATCAACGCACCGCCCAGGCAGGTATCGCCCTTGTCCAGTTTGATGCCCAGCACCCCCTTGCCCACGCCCGACAGGATGTTTACCTCATCGACGCGGAAGTGAATGACGTGGCCATCGGCACTTGCCAGATAGACCGTCTCCTCGTCGCCGGACAGCACGCTCGCCATCACCGCCTTGTCGCCCTCGGCCAGCTTCACATAGCGCCGGCCCACCTTCGTCGAGGCCGTGCGGAATGGCCCCAACGGCATCCGCAACACCTGCCCGAAGGCCGTCGCCACCATCAGATACGGACCCGCCGGCTCTCCATTCGCGGGTGGCGCTTCCGCTGGCACAAAGCGCTC
This sequence comes from Gemmatales bacterium, assembly GCA_038221045.1. Lineage (GTDB taxonomy): Bacteria > Planctomycetota > Planctomycetia > Gemmatales > Gemmataceae > JBBRIK01. Next base: position 2,540 of record JBBRIK010000226.1, on the reverse strand, counting down.
GTCGGTCGATACCGCGCCGACGATCTTCACTTGATCCGCGAGACGGAAGAACTTCGTGATCGGCTCGCCATAACCCGACGACGCCGGCACCTCGTTCATGCGCATCGTGAAAGCCGTGCCGTCGTCGGCGAAGAAGATGATGTGGTCGAGCGTGCTGCCCGGAACGACGGCCACAACCTCGTCGCCCTCGCGAACGCGCGTCCCTTCCACCGATGCCAGACGGCCGACGCGCTTGAGCCAGCCGTCGCGCGTCAGCACGACGTTCGTGTTCTCGCGGACGATGTACGCCTCCTCGTCGAACTCCGGCGCCTCGTCGCCGCCGGCCATGCGCGTCTGTCTCCTCTCATTGCCCTTGCTCTCCGGCCCCGCCAACCCGCCCTTGGCATAGCGCTCGCCGAGGTCCACGAACTCGTTCCTGATGATGGACCACAACTCCTTCTCCGAGGCCAGGATCTTCTCGATCTTCTTCGCCGCGCTCGTCTTCTCCTTCAATTCGTCGAGGATCTTCTTGATCTCCATCGACGCGATCTTGTAAAGTTGCGCATCCAGAATCGCGTCGGCCTGGATCTCCGACAGCGCGAACTCCGCGATCAGACTCTGCGAGGCTTCCGCCTTGCCCGACGACTCGCGAATGATCTTCAAGGCCCTGTCCAGGGCGTTGAAGACGATGCGGAAACCATCGAGCAGGTGGATGCGTTTCCGCAACTGTTCGAGTTCGTACTCGAAGCGCTTGCGAACCGTCAGCAGGCGGAAATCGAGGAAGTGACACAGTATCGGCTTGAGGCCGAGCCGCTCCGGACGCAGCTTCTCCGGGCCGTCGCCCTCGCGCACGGGGACGAGGCACGTCATGTTGTAGGAGAAGGTCGATTGCAGATCGGTGTGCTTGAACAGATAGGCCATCACAACAGTCGGATCGGCGCCGGGACGCAACTCCAACGTGACCCGAATACCATCCTTCTTGTTCGATTCGTTCGTCTGGCTGAGCAGTTGCGGCAACTTCTTCGCCTCGATCAACTCGCCGATCTCTTCTTCCAGTTTGCGCTTGTCCACGTTGTAGGGGATCGACGTGATGACGATCTGTTGCTTGCCGCGTCCGAGTTCCTCCGTCTTCCACTCCCCCTGCACTCGGATCGTACCGTGACCCTCTTCGTAGATCTTGCGCAGCGTGGCCCGGTCGGTGATGACTTTGCCGCCGAGCGGAAAGTCCGGTCCCTTGACCTTCTCGAGCAGTTGAGCGATCGTGGCCTCGGGATTGTCAATGAGCAACACACACGCCTTGATGACCTCGCCGAGATGGTGCGGCGGAATGTTCGTGGCCATGCCCACCGCGATACCCGAAGATCCATTCACCAGAAGGTTGGGGAACTGGGCCGGCAGGACGACGGGTTCCTCGAACTTGTTGTCGTAGTTGGGCCGCATGGCAACAGTTCGCTGGCGTAACTCGCTCAGGAGCGACATCGCCAGCGGAGCGAGTTTCGCCTCGGTGTAACGGGCAGAGGCGGGATCGTCGCCATCGACGGAGCCAAAGTTGCCCTGCCCCTGCACCAGTTTTTCCCGCATCACAAAGTCCTGGGCCAGTCGCACCATGGCGAAGTAGACCGCGGCATCACCGTGCGGGTGGAACTTGCCCATGACGTCGCCGACGATGCGCATGCTCTTGACCGTGGGGCCGTCGGGAGCGAGGTGCAATTCGTGGTGCATCGCGTACAGGATGCGCCGCTGCACGGGCTTCAGGCCGTCGCGCACATCGGGCAGGGCGCGCGAACTGATGACCGACACCGCGTAGTTCAAATAGCGCCGCTGCGTTTCGCTCTCCAACGACACCTGATGAATCGTTTCCGCCATGAGCAGTCTCCACCTTCCATACTATCCCAACCTTTTCATCGTCGATTCTAGCGACGCCACTGAAACTTTCCCAGGTCAGTTAGTGTTCATGCGTTCATTTATCTGTCGAATCGCCCACTCAGCCACCTCGCGGATGACGGGTTCGGAATCATTCAAGGTCTCTCTCAGAATCGGCAGTGCGGAGGCGTCACCGACGTTGCCGAGAACGATGGCGGCATTGCGGAGGATGCCTCGCCGTTTCGCCCGCCACAGGGCCGAGTGACGATAGCGCCGGCGAAACTCCTCCTCCGTCAGCGACAGCAACTCGATCGGGTCGGCGGGATCGAGGTCCGCACGCGGCGCAAAGGCGGGATCGTGGCTGACGGGCGCTTTGCGGTTCCAGGGACAGACCTCCTGACAGACGTCGCAGCCGAACAGCCAGTCGCCGATGCCCTCTCTCTTCACTTCGGGAATCGCCCCTTTCAACTCGATGGTGAGATAGCTGATGCACTTGCGGGCATCGAGGATCCCGGCCTCGGGGAACGCATCCGTGGGGCAGGCGTCGAGGCAGGCAGTACAGGTGCCGCAATGGCTCGCGACGTGTGGCGGATCGGGCGTCAGATCGACGTCGAGCAGCAACGCGCCGAGGAAGAAGTAGCTGCCGAGATGCTTGTCGAGCAGCATGGTGTACTTGCCGATCCATCCCAGACCCGCAC